>VGWC01000003.1 GCA_016873775.1 Ignavibacteria bacterium
GTTCGGAACTATTGACATTGATTATTTCATCGGCATTGATGGATTAAGCGTGATGATGGTGTTTCTCACTGCGCTAATCTCTCTCATCGGAGCGATATCTTCTTTCACGATTGAAAAATCCGTAAAAGGATATTATGCGTTATTACTTCTTCTCGATACGGGAATGATGGGAACGTTCGTCGCTCTCGATTTTTTCCTCTTCTACGTTTTCTGGGAAGTGATGTTATTGCCGATGTATTTCTTAATCGGAATTTGGGGCGGTCCGCGACGAGAATATGCCGCAATAAAATTTTTCCTTTATACACTTGCAGGAAGCATTTTTATGTTACTTGCAATTATCGCGTTGTATTTCAGTGTTTCGTATGTTGACCCAGCAACCGGAGAAAAAGTTCACACATTCAATATGTTATTGATGATGAATCCTGCTAATTATGAGGCGGGTTCATTGCTTGCAGGAATTCATACGTGGTGGCGGTATGTTGCGTTTCTTGCTATGTTTGTCGGTTTTGCAATTAAAGTTCCGATGTTTCCATTTCACACGTGGTTACCCGATGCACACGTTGAAGCGCCGACTGCAATTTCTGTAATTCTTGCCGGAGTTCTTCTCAAACTCGGAACGTATGGAATGTTGCGTATATGTTATCCGATTTTTCCCGATGCAACTGCGTGGTTTGCCGTTCCGTTGGGAATTTTTGCCGCGATAAATATTGTGTACGGCGCGCTTGTTGCAATGGCGCAGGAAGATTTCAAAAAACTGATTGCATATTCTTCTATCTCGCATATGGGAGTTGTGTTACTCGGAATGGCGGCGATGAACACACAAGGAATTACCGGCGCAGTGATGCAAATGTTTAATCACGGAACAGTTACAGCAATGCTCTTTTTGATTGTCGGCGTAATTTACGATAGAGCGCATACACGCGGTTTGTACGAGTTTGGCGGATTGATGAACAAAATGCCGAAGTATTCCGGTATTATGACGATTGCATTCTTTGCCGCGCTTGGTTTGCCGGGATTGAGTGGATTTATTTCAGAAGCATTTTCATTTCTTGGCGCATTTCAAAGTACGTTTGAACGTGATGCAATCCGGATAATTACCATTGTAAGCACAATTGGAATTGTACTTACTGCGGGTTATATGCTATGGACATTGCAACGAGTTTTTCTCGGAACACTTCCCGAAAAATGGAATGAACTTACTGACATTGATACGAGGGAACTTGTGATGCTTATTCCGCTTGCAATCATCGTCATCTTTTTAGGAATTTATCCTTCGCCGATGATTGATATGATGACAACTTCCATCAATGCTCTTGTTGAAGTTGTGAAAACTGGAAGCGGCGTAACTTCTGCAATGTTGGGAAACTAAAATCATTTTACATTTTATATTGAACATTTCATATTGTATTGCAATAATTTCAAGTGTAAATTTCTATGCAAGAAAATGGTGAACTCATAAAACTTGTTTCGATGATGCTCGATGAACTTCGCGATATGAAGAAGCAGCAATCAGAAACCAACTCAATTTTAAAAGAGCACACAAAAATTCTTAGCGAACACACACAAATTTTAAATCGCCATTCAGAAAAGTTCGATAAAGTTGAAAATGAACTCGGAAAAATTCGCATTATCCTGAATCAACACGATAGAGATTTGATGAAAATTGCTGACTTGTTAGAAACTCGTGTTGTTCATTGGGGAGATAGAATTATTGTTGAGGGAAATCCTCGCGTAAGTGGAGTTGTAGCGAAAGCCGCGTAAAAATTTTTTATTTTGAATTTTGAACTTTTAACTGACTTCAATGTCTCAACAAATTCTCGATAGTCTAAAATATTTTCAAGCAGAAACGATTCTCACGATTACGTTTTGCGTCGTGCTCATTGCAAGTTTGATTTTTAGAGATACAGTCAAACAAAAAAACGTTACTGCACTTTCTGCTTTTCTTGGAATTCTGTTTTCCATAATGACTGCTTTACGTTGTGAATTTGGAAATGGAATATCAATATTCAGCAATATGTATGCTGTGGATTCTTTTTCTGTATTCTTCAAAGTGATTATAGGTGTTAGTTCGCTAATCGTCATCGGCTTTTCATTTCAATCGGAAGAGTTAAATTCCAAGGGAAGAAAACTTGGCGAATATTATTCATTGCTTGTTGCGCTTACGCTTGGAATGTTTTTAATGACAAGCGCAAGTAATTTGTTGATGATGTATTTATCGCTCGAACTTTCTTCCATAGCGTCATACATTCTTGCCGGATACTTACGCGAACAAGAAGATTCTTCTGAAGCATCGTTGAAATATATTTTGTTTGGCGCTGCAGCATCGGGAGCAATGTTGTATGGAATTTCCATTCTCTACGGATTAACCGGTTCGCTCGATGTGTACGGAATTCAAAAAATTTTAGCAAGCGGAAGTTACAATTCTATTACACTTTTATTTTCCGGAATTTTAATACTCGTCGGTTTCGGTTACAAAATTTCAGCCGCACCATTTCATTTCTGGACTCCCGATGTGTATCAAGGTTCGCCGATAACGATTACTGCATTACTTGCCGTTGCATCAAAAGCCGGCGGATTTGCAATGATGATTCGATTTTTTGCGATTGCATTTTCTCACGCAATTCCTGAAGGATTTACAAGCGCATTGCAAGGTTTTGATTGGCAAACAATAATTGCCGGCGTTTCCGTTCTGACAATGTCGTTAGGAAATCTCGTTGCTCTGTGGCAAAACAATATGAAACGACTTCTCGCGTATTCCAGTATTGCGCACGCGGGATATATGTTGATGGCGTTTACCGTGATGAGCAACAGCGGAATTTCTGCGATTATGATTTACTTCATCGTCTATTTGTTTATGAATCTCGGCGCGTTTTATGTCGTTATGATTCTTGCAGAAAAACTTGGCAGTGAAGATGTTGAAGATTACAAAGGACTTGCGTATCGTTCACCGCTTGTTTGTGTAATGATGGCGTTGTTTCTCGTTTCGCTTACGGGACTTCCGCCGACTGCTGGATTTATCGGAAAGTTATTTATTTTTTCTTCCGTCATTACGGGAAAGTGGTACGTGCTTGCAATCATTGGCGCATTGAACAGTGTTGTTTCGCTGTACTATTATGTAAAAGTTTTTCGCAATATGTTTTTGAAACAACCGGAAGGCGATTCACTTCCCATTACGCTTTCCGTTCCGCAAATTGTGTGGTTGATGATTCTCGGAATTCCAACACTTCTTTTCGGATTATACTTTACACCAATTGTAGAATTTGCACAAGCAAGCGTCAAAATATTTCAATGAGAATTTTCTACTTGCTACGTATTAAAAAATTTATATATTAAACCCGTAATTTTTTACCAATAATTTAATCACAAAAACAAACTAGGAATTTTTCAGCACGATATATTGTTAAAGGTTTTTGCTTTTTCACTCGTTTTATAATAAAGAAAAAGCATTTTAGTTTAAGCAAATTTTTACCTTTAACATTTTCGTGCTTTCGCATTTTAAAAGCCGAATGTTAAAAATCAAACATTCGGTTTTTCATTTTAAATTTAGTCCGTGATTTCATACTCCAGAAAAAATATTTCCAATTCTCGTAAAACAATTACTCTATTGTTTGCGGGAATATATTTTCTTTTTTTGAATTTCACGTTTTCCTCTGTTGAGAGAAAAGTAAGTGATGTTATAGTGAAAGAATCAAACGCAAAAGTTTTAATTTTCGAATATCGTCCTCAATTTCTTTCCAATTCAACTCAACAAACAGAAAATGGAACATTCGATGTTGTAAATGTTGAAAATACAATACGACCAAAAAGTCTTGAAAGCGGTTTTCCAAAAATTCTTGAACGAGCCATTTCGTTTGGTGTCCCTTCTCTTGAAAATGCTAAAGTAGAAATTGTTGCTACCGATTATGAAGATGTAGCAAATATAAATCTCGTTCCGATTCCGCTTTGGGAAAAAGGTGAAGATCTTCCATTAGCAAAGTATGAAGCAAAATCAGAATTTTATTCGCAAAATAGTTTTCTTCCCCAACAAATTTTTTCTACTGATGAAACAAAGAAGTTTGGAGGAATTGCAAAATCAACAATTCATCTTTCGGCGTATCAATACAATCCTGTTTCAAAAAAGTTGAGAAAATTTTCTCGTATTGTCGTGCGTGTTGAGTTTCCTTCACCAAAATTTATAGCAAATGGAAAACAAGTTTCTGAAAATTTGAAAACCAATCTCATCAATTTCGATGTAGCAAAAAATTGGACAATGAATCCGCAAACTAAATTGAAATCTACAACAAGATTTAATAGTGTTCTCGCAACGGGAAATTGGTGGACGATTCCCATTGAAAACGATGGAATGTATAAAATTACCGGCGCAACACTTTCAGCAAATGGAATTCCACGTAATAGTGTTTCAACAATAAAAATTTACAACAACGGTGGCCAAGAAATTCCCGAAGATCCGGCTGATGTTACCGATTACGGTGATTTGATTGAGAATGCAATTCTTGTTGTGGACAATAACAACAACGGAAATTTTGAAGATAACGATTACATTGTATTCTTTGGAAAAGGAAACAAGGGATGGAACTATGATACTACGACGAAAACGTTTTCGCATTATATTCATTACTACGACGAAACAAATACGTATTTTTTAACGTATGGTAATATGCCTGGAAAGCGAATGGATACAATTCCTTTGCTTTCTTTGCAGAATGCAATCGTGGCAACATCAGTGGTAGGAAAAGTCTTTCGCGAAGAAGAGAAAATCAATGTTCAGCAATCGGGAAGACAATGGCTCGGTGAACTCGTAAATTCCGGGGATGAAGTTGAGCAATCATTTTCGTTGCCTGGATATTTTGCACAAAGCGCGCTTCGGTATAATTTTTCACTTGCCGGTCGTTCGATTTCGCAGTCTTTATTCTCAGTTTTTGAGCATCAAAATTTAATTCTCACTTCGTACATCAACGGAGTAAATGTCAATAATTATTACGGAATATTTTGCACCTTCGGGTATCCATCGCAAGTGAATGTTGGTTCTGTTTTTTCAGAAGAGCAATCTCGGTTGAAATTTCGTTATGCATCTTCGCCCGGGGGAACAGGATTTATTGATTGGGTGGAAATATTTTATCAACGAAAATTGCAGGCGCATAATAATATTTTTCAGTTTCACGCATTCGATACATCGGCAATCATTGAATATGCTGTTGGGAATTTTTCCTCCAACGCAGTTATGGGATTTGACGTAACAGATTTTTCTAATGTACGACGTGTTACTCCTTTGCAAATTGCAAATGGAACATTCACATTCCAAACACAACAGAGTATTGGCGCGATATCGGAATTTCTTCTTTACGAAACAAGTGAATTCAAATCGCTTACACAATTTCAGCGTATTTCAAATCAGAATTTGCATGGCGATACAACTGCAATTGAATATGTACTAGTTACACATTTAGAATTTCTTGACCAAGCAACTCGGTTGAAAAATTTCCGTCGCAACATTGCAAAGAACAAACTCAACGCAGTTGTAGTAACGACACAACAAATCTACAATGAATTTTCTTCCGGGATGGAAGATGCAGGAGCAGTTCGAAATTATATCAAATATCTGTACGAAACGGCAGTTGCATCGCAACGCCCAAAATATTTGTTACTCTTTGGCGATGGAGATTTCGATTACAAGCGTGTAACAACAACGGGAACAAATTTCATTCTTCCCTGGGAAACAATGGATTCTTTCGGAAGTCCGATTGATTCATATTCGAGTGACGATTTTTTTGGAGCATTCGTTACACCATTGGATGTTGACATTGCAGTAGGAAGACTTAATGTCAGAACGAAAGAAGAAGCAAAAATCGTTGTAGATAAAATCATAGAATATGAAACAAATGAAATTCGCGATGCATGGAATACAAGAATAATTTTTGTTGCCGATGATTTTAAGCAGGAAGGAACGTTACATAATGATCAAGCGGATGATTTGGCGCAATATTACACGCCAAATCTTTTTGATAAAGTGAAGATTTATTCTGCCGAATTTTCAACGGTTGCTTCGTCATTAGGGAGAAGAAAGCCTACTGCAAATGATGCAATAATTACCGAATGGAATAATGGCGCGCTTGTCATCAATTTTACTGGACATGGAAATCCGCGCGTTTGGACACACGAACAAATATTTACGCGCGAAACAACAATTCCTTTATTATCCAACAAAGGTAAATATCCGTTTGTTGTTGCGGCAACTTGCAACTTTGGACAATTTGACAACATCGGTGCACAAAGCAGCGCAGAGATTTTAGTGAATAAAAAAGAGAGCGGAGCAATAGCAGTGTTCGCTGCAACTCGTGCAGTATATGCGTTTTCCAATGCAGTATTGAATCAAACGTTATATCAAAAAATGTTTGATGAAGGCACGAATGGAAAACTCAAATATAAACGCTTTGGAGATGCTGTGTATGCTGCAAAATTTGCATTGAAAAGCACAACATGGCAAGATGAAAACCAAAACAGATTTTTTCTGATGGGAGATCCGGCGCTTACAATCGGTTTTCCACAATCGTACGGTCAGTTTGATAGTATTAGTACTACTTCTAAAAAAAATACTAATCCTCCACTCTTAAAAGCATTGTCGAAACCGCTTATACACATTGGAGTGAAAGATAGTGCTGGGGTGCTCAATAGTCAGTTTTCCGGAAGTGGTTTATTATCGCTTTACGATGCATATAGAAAGATGATTATAGTGGACGAGGGTCCTGATACTTCAACTGTTGCATATAGTTATATAAAAAAAGGAAGTTTGTTATTCAATGGTACTATTTCTGTGCAAAACGGTGTATCAACAGTGCGATGTATAATTCCCAAAGATATTACCTATGACACGTCAATGAATGCGCGTATTACACTTTACTTTTGGAATCAAGTGATAGATGGTTTTGGTATTACAGAATTTGTGCGTGTTGGAGAAACTGAACCTACTGCAATTGCTGATAATCAAGGACCTTCCATAATCGGATATTTCAATACGACGTCGTTTCGGAGCGGAGATATTGTAAGCAATAATCCAACGCTCATTATTGAGTTATCTGATAGTAATGGTATCAATACGTCGGATGTTGGTATAGGACATCAATTAGAAGCAAGAATTGATAATGAGCCACAAAGTATCAATCTTTCTACATATTATCGAAGCGAAGTGAACGATTATACGCGCGGAAAAGTTACATACAAGTTTTCAAATATTAAAGAAGGAGAACATCAACTTACTATTCGTGCATGGGATACATACAATAACGCAGCGGACGCTATGATACAATTTCGTGTAAGAACAAATACTAAACTGTTTTTGGAAAATGTATATAATTATCCCAATCCTTTTTCAAAAGAAACATATTTTACGTTTCACCATAATCAATCGTCGCCTCTTGACATAGAAATAAAAATTTTTACAGTGGGTGGAAGGCAAATTCAATCGCTCAAGAGTAATAGTTACAGCAATAACTTTGTCAAAATTCGTTGGGATGGAAATGACAGTGATGGCGATGAAGTAGCAAATGGTTTATATCTCTTTAAAGTCATCGCAAAAACTACGGACAAAAAATTTTCAACCGAATCGTTAGGGAAACTTAGCATTATTCGGTAATTAACAAAAAAAGTATTATTTTTTACTACAAAAAATGGAAAAACTCTAATGTACAACCAATTAAGAAAACCTATAATAGAAATATTTACCCTCTTCGTTTTCGTAACACTTTATTCACCTACGATTTTTTCGCAAGGTGAATCAGCAGTTCCGTTTCTACTCATCTCACCAAATGCGCGAGCGAGCGGAATGGGCGAATCGGGCGGCGGCTTATCCGACGACGTATCCGCTATATATTGGAATCCTGCCGGTCTTGCGTTTCAAGACGGTGAAGAAATTAGCATAACTCATTCGAATTGGCTTCCCCAGTTTGGTTTTTCCGATTTGTTTTATGAATATGCAAATTACAAAGCATATGTTGAAGATTGGGGCGGTACTATCGCATCAAGTATTACGTATTTGAATTTAGGAGAATTTATTCGAACTGGTTCCGGAGGACCTGATGAACTTGGTCGTTGGAAAGCATACGAAGGAGCATTTACCGTTGGAGGTGGATGGAAAGTATTAGACGAACTTGGCGTAGGCGTTAATCTACGATATATACGTAGCGCACTCTCACCGTTTGGAACTGAAGAAGAACAAGGAACAGGAGTTGCTAATACTGTAAGTTTTGATATTGGCACGTTTTATAAACCTCAAGATGCGTTAATGACGTTTGATGATGTGCGTATAAAATTCAGCGGAGGAATCAATCTTTCTAATTTAGGTCCGAAAGTTACATACATTGACGAAGACCAATCAGATCCGCTTCCAACGAATGTACGTTTAGCATTTGCATTTCATATTATTCCTGATGAATTCAATAGTTTAACATACAATGTAGATTTCAGCAGAGTGCTTGTCCGCAGGAACTTTTTCGATGCAGATGGCGATGGCAAATATACTCCAGATTCCGATGATAGAGTTTTGCCTACCGATGGTTTACCGAAGTCTCTCATAACCGCGTGGTCCGATGGAAACGCTCTCCAAAAAGTAACGACAGGAATGGGGCTTGAATATTGGTACGGAAGTCCACGTCTCATTGCGCTTCGGTTCGGTTGGTTTTATGAAGACCCAAGTTATGGCAATCGAAATTTCTTAACATTCGGTGCAGGACTTCGGTATGATATGTACGGATTTGATTTCAGTTACATTAGCGTTGTAAAAGGTGAATTTAGCCCACTTGCCGAAACGCTTCGATTTACATTGTTAATGAAATGGGGCGGTCTCGAAGCGATTAATGCAAGTACAGAACAAGAACCAGAACTACAAAACTAACTTTATCCGAACATACATAGCATTTTACTTCTGAATTTCCCAAACTATGGGAAGTCCGCATTGATGTTTTTAATTTTTCTTTTCTTTCTCTTTGCAGAAAATATTTTTTCGCAGCAGGAAAGAATCTCATTACAACTGAATCATCCCATCGCACACGAACGGGATGATTCTTTTTTAAAGAGGAATCTTTCTTCCACTTCATTTCCAGAAACACTGCATATCATTGCGATTATGGTGGAGTTTCAACCGGATTCTATCGAAACAACGACAGGAAACGGACTTTTTGATACCTCTCATTCAACAAAAAAAATAATTGATGCTCCTCCGCACGACTCAATATATTTTGACGACCATTTACTGTTTGCTAAAAATTATTTTTGGAAAGTGTCAAACAATAAACTCTTTATCGAATATCAGTTGTGCGATTCGGTAATACGTTTGCAAAAACCGATGCGAAGATATTCACCTTTGAAGTCGAGTGAGAGATATTTTCAACTCGATACATTAATGCTTGAAGCGTGGAGTCGAGCAGATTCGTTCATCAATTTTTTGCAGTATGATTCCAACAACACAGCATTTATTCTTTTTCACGCCGGAGTTGGTCGCGATATTGATTTGGCAAGCACATTCGGTTATGATCCACGACCGTTCGACATTCCTACGATTTATCGCAGTTTGAAAAGTTTGCAGAAAAATTTCGGCGATGATTATCTTGGCATACCTGTCGAGAACGGAACGTATCATATAAAAAATTCTCTCATTCTTCCCGAAACCGAAAGCAGATATTTGCCTTCATCGTTTGGCGGTGATGTGTTTGTACAATTCGGTTTGAACGGAATGTTATGCTCGAATATCGGAAGTCACCTCGGTTTGCCGGATTTGTTCAACACGAAAAACGGGCGTTCCGGAATTGGTCGTTTCGGTTTGATGGATGGCGAAGGAATTTTTGCGTGGAACGGATATTTTCCTCCCGAACCAATGGCGTGGGAGAAATATTTTCTTGGATGGCTCGAACCGAAAACAATTCTAGCATCGCGCAATGAAATTTCACTTCCCGCAGTTTCGTTGAATGAAGAAAAAGATTCAGTACTACGAATTCCGATTTCAGGGAAAGAATATTTTCTTGTGGAAAATAGAATTCGTGATGCGAAGAAAGACAGCACGATTGTTTGGATGCGGCAAGGGCCAAATAGAGACATAGTTCGTAAAGCATTTTGGCGCGACACAACAGGATTTTCTTCGACAAATCAAGATTCACTTTACGGAACAATTCTCGACGTGGATGAATTCGATTTTAGTTTGCCCGGCGGTTTTGATGAAGACCACAACTGGTATAACGGCGGCATCCTCGTATGGCATATTGATGAAAACGTGATAGAAGAAAAATACGCGACGAATGAAATTAATGCGGATGTAAATCATCGCGGTGTGGATTTGGAACAAGCAAATGGAGCGCAGGATATTGGCGAAGTGTTGAATACCGTGTTTGGCGCAGTAATCGGAAGCGGAAGCGCGTTTGATTTTTGGTTCGAAAATAATCCGTTGCGTATGAAGAAAAAATTCTCCGATGATTTTACGCCGACATCGTTTCCCAATTCCAAAAGCAACGATGGAGCGAACTCGCATATTTCATTGACGAATTTTTCTTTACGCGATTCGGTTATGACATTCGATGTAAAAATTGGTGATGACGAAATACAACCGCTTGCAGGATTTCCGAAATATGTTGGCGAACAGTTTGGTAAAAATTCTGTGCGTGTTGCCGATTTGGATAATGACGGAGAAAATGAAATTGTTGTTGTAACGAATGGAGTTATTTCCGCTCAAGCAATTGATACAGTAGATTGGGGAAAAACTACATCAAAATCAAAAGTTTATGCGTGGAATTTTGACGGAACAAAAGTTCTTGCTACGGGAAATATAAATGGTTTGTTTACTCAACTTCCTTCTCCGTCATTTGTTACTTCGGTAATATGTTCTTTACATACAACTTCAAATAAAATTATTGTTGCAAGCAGAAATACTTTACAAGTTTTCAACAATGAAGACAACAATAGCGATGGATTTGCAGATACGTTATTTACCAAAACTTTTTCAAGAAATATTGTTGCTTCGCCTTCGGTTTCAGATTCTGTAATTGCTTTACCTGCTGCAAATGGGGATGTTTATGCAATTAGATTGAGACAAAATACTGTTGATTCAACGAGATTACTTAATGATACAACCGATAACTATACTGGTTTTTATTCAATTTATAAAGAATCAAATACGTTTTTCTTTTCTACATATAAAGGATTGCTATTCGAGTTTAATGTGAATAATGACGGAATTGGCTTTCACACTACTGCCGGTTCAATTCAGGTAAATAAAATTCTATCAAACCCTATTGTTGTAGGAAATCAAAATGGAAAGTTAATTGTTGCGTCAGATGATGGAACAATTTATTTCTATAAAGGATTTGTTGATGTTGTTTTACCCGGTTATCGAGGAATTGTAGATGGTTTTCCAATCTCAACCAACGATTCAATTTCTTCTTCTCCCATCTTTGCCGACATCAACAACGATGGTCAACGCGACATTGTTGTTGTAAGCGGAACAAAAATATTTGCGTTCAATGCAAATGGTTCGTTGCTCGATTATTTTCCGATTCAAACAACTTCGACAACACGATTTCTTGCACAACCGCTTGCCGCCGATGTTGATGGAAACGGAAAGATTGATATTGTGTGTGTTTCGCAAGAAGGATTGGTATTTGCGTATGATAGTCGCGGAAAAATGTTGAGCGGATTTCCGTTGTTGAGCGGAAAAAATAATGGCGCAACACCGGCAATTTCTTTATACCAAGATACGATTGCGCTTGTCGTTGCTTCCGATGATGGCAATGTGTATGCGTGGAAAACCGGAACTGTTAAGCCAGGTTTGTGGAAATCCGAATGGACGCAATTTCAACACGACGCGCAGGGCTCAGGATATATTGATGCGCCGCTCGTGTCTCATCCGATTTCCAATTCCTTTTTTCCGAAAGAACGTGCATACAATTATCCCAATCCCGCGTACGATAACACGACAACGATTCGTTACTATTTGAAAGACAATGCAACAGTGAGCATAAAAATTTTCGACCTTGCCGGCGATTTGGTGGAAGAAATAAAAAATCCTCCCGGCGTTGGCGGCTTCGATAATGAAGTGGTATGGAACGTTGCAAACATTCAAAGTGGTGTATATTTTGCGCATATTGAAGCAAAAGGCGCAGCGCAAACGGGCGAAACGATAATTAAGATTGCGGTTGTTAAATGAGTTTCAAGTTACGAGTTGCGAGTTGCGAGTTACGAATGACCAATGACAAATTACAGATAACTGTTATCTGTTATTGGTTGTTTGTTATTTTGGCATCTTTAAAAACTAAAAGTTTATCATTTAACATCAGCGATAATTTGCGCAATCTACGGGAAACAGTCTCCCGCAGATTACGCAGATGTTCGCGGAAATTTTTTTTTGGAGTGTTCATTAGTAATATTTTTTTACTGCTTCTTTTCATTTTTAACAATCGGGCAAACAAACGAGCAAACAATATTTTGCTCTATGCTCTATGCTCTTTGCTTTTACTTTCATCCTCTAATCTCTATTCTCAATTCGACGATTTCTATCATCCCGAACTCGAATGGAAAACAATTGAAACAAAACATTTTTTCGTTCATTATCATACGGGAACAGAACGAACTGCAAAAACCATTGCAAAAATCGCAGAAGAGATTTATGTTCCCATTACGTCGCTCTACCATCACGAACCCGACCAAAAAATTTCTTTTGTAGTAAAAGACTTCGATGATTATGCAAATGGCGCCGCTTATTTTTATGATAACAAAATAGAAATCTGGGCAACATCGCTTGATTTTGATTTACGCGGTTCGCATAATTGGCTGCGCAATGTTGTAACGCACGAGTTCACGCATATCATTCAAATTCAAACGGCGATGAAGTTCGGAAGAAAAGTTCCGGCGTTTTATTTTCAATGGCTCGGTTACGAAGAAGAACGCCGCAACGATGTGTTGTACGGTTTTCCGAATGTGATTGCATCGTATCCGATTTCGGGATTTATTGTGCCGAGTTGGTTTGCAGAAGGAGTTGCGCAATATAATCGTCCCGAACTTTCGTATGATAAATGGGATGCGCATCGCGATATGATTTTGCGAATGTATGCTCTCGATAGCAATATGCTTACGTGGAATGAAATGTCGGTGTTCGGAAAAACGAGTTTGGGAAACGAATCATCGTACAATGCAGGATTTAATTTCGTGCGATACATCAGCGAGAAGTACGGGCAAGATGTTGTAGAAAGAATTTCTCGCTCGCTTTCGAAATTTTCGACAATTACGATTGACAAAGCGATTGAAGATGCAACGGGAAAAAATGGGGAAGAAGTGTATAATGAATGGAAACAACATTTACAATCTTCATACGGTGAACGAACAGAAGCACTCCGTCAACAGTTGGTGGAAGGAAAAATTATTACCGATGTCGGTTTTGGAAATTTCTATCCACAATTTTCTCCTGATGGTGGAATGCTCGCGTACATTTCCAACAAAGAAGCAGATTATTTTGGTTTGTCATCGTTCTATCTTTACGATGTCGATAAGAAGGAAGAAAAATTATTAGTCAGCGGAGTTCGTTCAAACTTTTCATGGTTTCCCGATGGAAAGAAAATTATTTACTCGAAAACAACTTCTGATAATAAACATTGGTCGAAGCAGCATGATTTATATGTGTACGATATTGAGAAGGAAGATGAAACACGTTTCTCGTACGGTTGGCGAGCAAATTCTCCGTCTGTTTCTCCCGATGGAAAAATGATTGCGTTTGTTGCAGGAAGTGATGGAACAATAAATTTATACACAAGTGATAGCGACGGAAAAAATTTTAAACGTAGAACAAATTATTCCAACGGTGAACAAGTGTATAATCCCAAATGGTCTCCCGATGGAAAAAAAATTCTTTTCGATTATTCAATTAAAGATGGAAGAGATGTTGCGGTGTTGAACGTTGAAAATGATTCCCTCGAGTTTTTGTTTGCAACAAGTTTTGATGAACGCAATGCTGTGTTTTCTCCCGATGGTCATAAAATTATTTTTGCGTGCGATAAAACTGGAATTTTCAATTTGTATGAATACAATTTCGAAACAAAATCCACAACGCAATTGACGAATGTTCTCGGCGGCGCATTTATGCCTTCGGTGAATGAAAAAAATCAACTTGCATTTGCTTCTTATACTTCCAGCGGATATAAAATTTCTTGGTTCGATTCGTTGCAAAATATTTCTGCAGAAAATAATTCTTATGTGAAAGAAGAAAATAAATCATCATCGTTTCTTCTTGCATTAAAAGAAAAATCGGCGAACATTGATTGGGAAAAAATTCGTTCATTTGATGATGCGAATTTATCGGAACCGAAATCGCGCACGTATAAAAATATTTTTACTTCAATGACGTTTTATCCTTTTTTCCGTTTCGATAATTACAGTGAAAAAGCGAGCGGAATAAGTTTGATAAAGCCGGGAGTGTATTTTGTTTCCAATGATGTGCTGGATAAATATGGATTGTTTGGCGGAGCGGCTATTAATACGCGATTGGAACGTGATTTGTTTTTCATTTTTGAGTATCGTGATAAAATTCCTCTCTTCTTTCAGTTGGGAATGGATCCAATTCTTTCGCTTGAGGCATACAACATTTCCCGTACAACAGAATTCACGGCGATACTTCGTCCCGATAATCCGATTCCGCTTGACTTGGATGTGTCGTTTAATCTTATTGAATTTGATGTTGTGCTGAAACAAAAATTATTTTCAGAAAATTTGGGTTGTGAATTGCGCTACACACATAGTAGATATGCGAGCGGAATTGAAACTTTCCTTTTTGACGATCCTGATGACGGCGTTTTTGACCCAATTTCTATTCCCGGTTCGCGAGAAGAATATTATGTTGGAAATGTTCTTTCGCTGCGATGGGATTACAAAGCGATTGCACTTTCTCGGTTTATGGAAATTAATCCGAGCGGAAGAAAAATTTTTCTTCAATACGATTACGAATTTTCAAAATTCAATCCAGAATATGTCATCGAAAAAGGCGAACTTGTACGTGTTTTTGAAGAGCCAAAATTTCAACGTGTCGAATTGAAGTGGAATGAGTACACATCACTTCCCGGTTGGAAACATACGTTAGCAACTTTGATTCGTGCAGGAAAAATTATCGGCGGAGTGCAAGATGATTTTTTCGATTTTTATCTTGGCGGTTTAGTCGGAATGAAAGGATATCCGTATTATGCCATTGGTGGGAATAGCATTGCCGCTATTAACGCTACGTATCGCTTTCCAATGTGGGAGAATATGGATATTCGAGTGGCGCATTTGTATTTCGATAAACTCTATGGTGCTGTATTTTTTGATGCAGGAAATGCGTGGACAACAGGTTCTATCAAACAGCAAAAATTTCAAAGGGATATAGGAGGAGAACTTCGACTCGATGCATTTTCGTGGTATGCATTTCCGACTCGTATTTTTTTTACGGCGGCGTATGGTCTTGATGAATTTCAACGAATGACACGTAATAATAAACTTGTTACGTACGGAAAAGAGTGGCGGTTTTATTTCGGAATATTATTTGGTTTTGATTTTGACTAAGAAAAAAATAGCAATGATGTTGAAGTGTAAGTATGTACTTGGGATATGTGTTTTGCAATTGATTTTGATTTTGGAATCAAATTCACAAACATCGGTGGAGGAGAAATATTTTTTTTCGGGTAATGCAAGAATAGATTTGTTTGCCGAACAATCAGTAATTATTGTTTCGAAACAAAATCGCAAAGAAATATACAGCGAACGAAAATCTCCATTACTTGCCGCAGGATTATCGTTTTTACTTCCTGGAGTTGGAGAATATTATTCCGAGAGTTATTGGAAAAGCGGAATATTTTTTGTGGCTGAAGTTACAGGAATTACATTCGGTTTGATTTACAATCAAAAAGGAGTTGACCAAACAAAGTATTATCAAAGTATTGCAAACAAAGAATGGAGTGTCATAAAATATGTTGAATGGTGTAAAGAGAATCTTTCCGGGTGGGATGTCAATGATAGAATTATTGCGGAAGATTTGGTTGATGAAATTATTACCAGCAATAATGTTTCTCTTCCTCCATGGCAGCGAATTGATTGGCAAAAGTTAAATGCTTTTGAGCGCGCAGTAGGCGGAGGGTTTTCGCATACGTTGCCTCGCTATGGAGAACAGCAATATTTTGAACTCATCGGTAAGTATCAACAATTTCGCGCTGGATGGAGCGATTTTGATTCAACGTTTTCCGGGTATAATAAAATTTATGATTTAACAGTATCTCCCAAGTTTTTATCGTACAGTAAAGAACGCGGGAAAGCAAATGATCTTTATTCCGTATCAAAACGCGCAGTGAATCTCATTTTGTTAAATCATTTGTTAAGTTCGTTCGATGCTGCGTGGAGCGCGAGTTTGTTCAATGCGCAGTTTTCAACATCACTGCGTTTTGAACAGCACAGAGATTTACTTGGGGTGTATGAACTTCCCGTAATGAAAATGAAAATAGTTTTCTGAATTATCCACTCAGGAATCCTGATGAGGAAAGTTTAATTCATTTCAATGAAGAAACGCTGAAAAATTACAGACAAATAACTTATATTCTCTTTACATTTTTACTATTTTTCAACAACCTCATTTCAGGAGGGTTGTGTTTTCAGCATACTTAGTTCATCATTACATTCATTTCGTTCGCAGAACAAATTAAGCGGCAAAGTTCTTGTTCTTAATCAGAATTATGAACCGGCAAGCGTCTGCAATATTCAAAAAGCGATTATCTTACTTTTTTTGAAAAAAGCAGAACTCATCGAAGCATTCGATGGAAAACTTGTTCGTTCAGTGAGCAACGCTATGCCGTATCCGAGTATTGTTCGCCTTTCTTCATACGTGCATATTCCGTACAAAAAAATAATTCTTTCGCGTAAAAATATTCTTCGTCGAGACGGACATCGTTGTCAATATTGCGGTAGATTGGAAATGACTGTTACGCTTGACCACGTAATTCCAAAAGCGCGCGGCGGAGAAGAAACATGGGAAAATCTTGTGTGCGCGTGTGTTTCGTGCAATAACAAAAAAGGCGACCGCACTCCAGAGGAAGCGCAAATGCCATTAGGAAGAAAACCGTTACGTCCCAATCACGTTACGTTTATTCGGCATTTTATGGGAAACTTTGATGACCGATGGAAACCATATTTGTTTATGCATTGATGAATTCAGATTTAAGATTTTGATTGAATACTTTGTAACAACAATCTCTTCATCGTTCTTCAATAATTGAGATAACATTTCTTTCTACTTACATTTTCGATTGATACAAACTACAAAACAAAAACGCATACTTAGCGGAATGCGTCCCACAGGGAAATTACATATCGGGCATTGGGCAGGTGCGTTAGAAAATTGGGTGCAACTTCAACAGGATTTTGAAAATTATCACCTCATTGCCGATTATCATGCACTCACCACAAATCTTGATTCGAATGAAATCGAAAAAAATTCACTTGATATGATGATTGATTGGCTTGCGGCGGGAATTGACAACAACCGAAGTTTGATATTTCGTCAATCACAAATTAAGGAACATACGGAACTGTTTCTCATATTTTCGATGCTCATTACGACCGCTCGACTCGAACGAAATCCAACGCTGAAAGACCAAGTTCGTGATTTGCATATTGAAAATGTTATATACGGTCATCTTGGTTACCCGGTATTGCAAGCAGCAGATATTTTATTATACAAAGGTGAAATTATTCCTGTTGGAGATGACCAAGTTCCCCACGTTGAGATAACTCGTGAAATTGCGCGGGATTTCAATCGTCAGTACGGAGAAGTATTTCCCATTCCCGAACCAAAGTTAACGACTTTTGCGCGACTTCCCGGTTTGAACGGTGATGCCAAAATGAGTAAATCACTGAATAACACAATTTTACTTTCAGATACTGCTGAAGTAATTTTGAAAAGAATGAAAACCGCGGTAACAGATCCTCGAAAAATCAGACGAAATGATGTTGGTCATCCAGAAGTGTGTTTGGTATTCACGTATCATAAAAAATTTAACGAAACGGAAGTTCTGCAAATTGAATCCGATTGTCGAAGTGGTATATTAGGATGTGTTGATTGCAAAGCGAAGTGCGCAGTAAAAATTTCCAATGCGCTTTCTGGGATTCGTGAAAAAAGGAATTATTTCGAACAGCATTTGGATGATGTGAAAGAAATTCTTGTAGAAGGGGAATCAAAGGCAAGAGAAGTTGCACAACAAACGATGATGGAAGTTCGCGAAGCGATGAAGTTTGGATAACGATGTACAGAATAAAACTTGAACAATTTGAAGGTCCTCTTGACTTATTACTTTTTTTTATCAAGCGGGATGAACTGGAAATCAAAGATATTCCGATTGCACGCATTACCGATGAGTTTCTTGACTACTTGCATTATATAGAAATGCTCGATTTGGATATTGCAAGCGAATTTATTGTAATGGCATCAACATTGATGCAAATAAAAGTGAAAATGTTATTGCCGAAGCCGTTTACAGAAGAAGGCGAAGAAGAAGACCCCCGCGCCGAACTTATTCGTCAACTGTACGAATATAAACGGTATAAAGAAGCCACAGAAGAAATGGCGCTGATGGAAGATGAGCGCCGAAAACTTTTTTTCCGTCAAAATTTCTTGCACGATGAGATGGAAAACATTGTCGAAAAAAACGATGCATTGAAAAATGTTACGCTCTTTCATCTTATCGCCGCATTTAAGCATGCAATAGAGAACACGCCAAAACAAACTTTTCATACGATAGAACGGTTTAATGTAACCATTGATGAACAAATTGACTTTATTCAACAATTTCTTTCGGAAAAGAAACAGAGAACATTTTCTGAACTAATTTCTTCTATGCGAGAAAAACTTCGCATTATTGTAACAATTCTTGCAATGCTGGAAATGGCAAAGAACGGAATTATTGTATTGCGATGTACCGAACACGAACGCGATTTATGGATTTCACAAAACATTGAACCATCATTTACCGGAATTATTTCTGAACAATTTTCACTCAACTAATGTTTATGAGCGAACCACAAACTGAAGCCGCAATGACAACAGCGAAACACATCATCGAAGCGATGTTATTTGCTTCCGATGAACCTCTTTCAGCAAAACAACTGCTCGAAGTGCTGAATCAATCATACGCTTCCATCGAAACAACAGCGTTTACAGTAGAACACATTCTTGAATTTGTTGCTGCATTGAATCGAGAATATGATGTGCAACAGCGCGCGTTTCATATAATTCCCATTGTCGAAGGATTTCAATTTGCAACGCGCCCGCAATACGCTCATTGGTTAGGCGAACTTTTCAAAGAACGTATCAAACGACGTCTTTCATCATCGGCGCTGGAAACACTTGCCATTATTGCCTATAAGCAACCTGTCTCAAAACCGGAGATTGAGTCTATTCGCGGCGTCAACGCAGATTACGTTCTCAGTTCGCTTCTCGAACGAAATATTATTACTATTGTTGGTCGCGCTTCTACAATAGGTCGTCCGCTGTTATATGGAACAACGGAGCAGTTTCTCCATCACTTCGGGTTGAAGAACTTAAAAGATTTGCCGCGATTACGGGAGATTGAGGATTTGATGAAGGAAAGTGAAATGGAAGTCGAGAAAAAAATTCTTACCGATGCGCTGCAATCAGAAAAGCAGTAGCAAACTACCGAGACGTTTCATTTCTTGAGTTTTTCTTTTGCTTCATCCGCTCGCGTTCCCGATGCTTCCAACGAGAGGTAGCGTTCGTACATTTTTTTTGCATCGTTTTTCATCCCTTTTTTTTCGTAACATTTTGCAAGATTAAAGATGGACGATGAAAATACAGAATCAAGTGCAATTGCGTTCCTGTAATTTGCAATCGCATCATCAATCATTCCTTTCTCCAACAATCCATCACCCAAACTGTCATACGAATTTGCAGTATCAGGTTCCACTTCGACATATTTTTTAAATTGTGCAATTGCGTCATCAATACGTTTCTGACGAAGATAAAAATATCCAAGCACATTGTACCCTGCTCCTTTCTTGGTATCAACGGCGATTGCTTTTTTATAATATTCCTCCGCTCGCGAAAAATCTTTCTCGTACGCATATATTGTTGCATAGGAAATGTAGCCGCGATATGGTTGCAGTTTGACAATCGCATCCGCTTGCGATTTTGCCTTTTCCACACTTCCGCCTGCAATGCCCGGAGCAAGCAAATAATACTGCGCCAATCCTTGTCTTGCTTCGATGTACTTCGGATCTAACTCAACTGCGCGTTCAAATTCCGATTTTATTTTTGGTGCGAGATACATTTGTTTGAAAACATTACTCTTGCTTGCTTTCGAACCGTACGCACTTCCAAGCCAATAATGATACGTCGCATTCTTTTCGTCAAGTTCAATCGCTTCTTCAAAGTAATCAATTGCATCGTCAATATGTCGTTCGTGTACATATCGAATCATTCCCAAATAATACAGCACTTCTGCATTGGTTGAATGTTGCTTCTGCAATTGTTCGAAGACAGGTTTTGCTTTCGCGTACTGTTTAGTTTGAAACAATTGAATTCCATTTTCAAGCGTAACTTGTGCATAGGAATGAATTGCATAGAACAACATTCCCAACACAACAAAGCGTATGTATTTTTTCATAGGAGAATTGAATAAACCGTGTGATTATGTTGTCGCATTTTTTTTCCCCTTATCATTCGATGGTGTCGTTGTTGTTGTATCCGATGTTGGAAGCGACGTTCCTGTATCGGATTTTTTTTTTACGCTTTCTGATGTTGAATTTTTTTTGTAATCCGTTTGATAATATCCATTCCCTTTGAATAGCAATCCCGCACCGCTTCCGATGATGCGTGATAAGGAATTTGTTTCACATTCGGGACAATACGTTAGCGCATCGTCGGACATTTTTTGGAGTTCTTCAAACTCGTGCGAACACTTTTTGCAGCGATAATGATATGTGGGCATTGATTATTATTTTTGAATGAAAATTTTTACGGTAAAATTTAATAAGTTTCACCTCAAAAATCAATTTATCCCCGATGAAATATTCTCCAGAATTAATCGAACAAGTTCGCGCTTCCGTTGATATCGTAGATTACATTGCACAATTTGTCATGCTCAAGAAACGCGGGAAAAGTCATATCGGATTGTGTCCTTTCCATCAAGAAAAAACGCCATCGTTTCATGTTTCTGCGGATAAACAATTGTATTATTGCTTTGGCTGTGCAAAAGGCGGGACGATATATAATTTTGTCGAAGAGTATGAAAAACTATCGTTCATCGAAGCGGTACAAAAACTTGCGGAGCGCGCAGGTATCGTTCTTCCGCAATATACTGTTCACGAAAACGTCATTTCTGAAATTGAAGAGGCGTATGAAGTTTTGAAACGAACCGCTAAAATATTTCACGACCAGTTAGTGCATTCGAATGAAGGAAAATTTGCATTGGAATATTTTCGCCATCGCGGATTCACGGACGATACAATACGAAAATTCGGATTAGGATATGCTCCGCGTTCGTGGGATTTTTTAACACAAAAGTTTCTCGATGAAAATATCTCATTGGAAATTGGAGAAAAAGTAGGAGTGTTGCGCAAACGTGAAGATACTTCTATCTATAGCGCATTTCGAGGGCGCGCAATGTTTCCGATTTTTTCTCCGATGGGAAAAGTTGTTGGCTTTGGCGCAAGAAAACTGTACGACGATGATACGCTCGGTAAATACATCAATTCCTCCGAATCGTTCGTGTATAATAAAAGCAAAATTTTATATGGTTTGAATTTTTCGAAGGATGCTATCCGCGAAAAAGAATACGCCATTCTTGTTGAGGGATATGCCGATTTTCTTTCGTTGTTCCAAGCGGGAATAGAAAACGTTGTTGCCTCCAGCGGAACGGCATTGACAGAAGAACAAGTCCAGTTGCTTTCACGATATACGAAATCCATTGTCATTTTATACGATGCGGATTCTGCAGGTTCTGTTGCGGCGCTGCGAGGAATTGATGTTGTATTACAAAAAAATTTGGATGTTCGCGTAGCGCAACTTTCGAAAGGACACGACCCCGATTCGTATGTGCGAACATTCGGAAAAGACGAAACGGTACAACGAATCATCAACGCCGTTTCGTTTATCGAATTTCTTACAACATCGTTTCAAGAGAAAGGAACACTCTCAACGCCGGAAGGATTGACGTCTGCTATTCGCACCATCGTACAATATATCGCAAAAATACCGGATGAATTGAAACGTACATCTTTTGTAAAGTCTATTGCCAAACAATTTGCCTTGCGCGAATCTGTACTATTGCTCGAACTCGAAAAAAAACTTCACGTTTTTTCGCCTTCTCCTCAAATCCGTGCGAGACCAACGGAATCTATTCGGGAAAATGAAGAAACTATTTTCCCTGCGCAGCGAAAACTAGTTACACCAGCAGAGAAAGAAATTATTGCTCTCCTGATAGAAGGTGATAACGATTTGGTACATTATATTTTCGAACATACACCTATCGAAGCGTTAGGAGAAAATGCCACGAAACTGTTTCAATTGTTTGAGCAGCAATTTACGGACGTCGGAACGTTAAATGTTGCTGCGTTACTCGATACGCTTACTACCATCAGCAAAGAACAAGCGGAAGAAGTAAAAACATTAATCAATGAAATATTCTTCGATAGATATACATTGAGCAAATCGTGGTTCGATGCAGGGAACAATATTCCTGTTGCCGACTTAGGGTATCGCGCATTTGCGGCAATAATTTCTTTGCAGAAAAGTTTTTTGCAAAACGCTTATGAGAAGAATCAGGAAGTTTTGAAATATGGAAATGCCGATGAACAATCCCAAGCGATTCATCAATTACAGGTTCTTCGTGAACAAATGAAAAATCTCGATGCTCAGTTGAATAATTATAGACAAGGAATCTTCTAACAACGCTCAAAGAGAAACCTTCAAGGTTTGCTTTGAGTAAAATTTGAAATACAAAAATTTTACTTGGTATTCCGAATGAAAAAAACTTGAAGGTTCTTTAACCTTGTTTTTCGAGATGCTTACCTTTTGTGAAACGTTATCTTAATGCGTAGTTACCCAAATGATAATATTTGTTCCGAATTTTAATGCTTCTTCGCGTTTTATTTCTGGGTCATTATGGACTTGTGCATCAGCCCAACCGTCGCTGGGATTGGATTCGTATGTGTAGAGGACAACTAATCTACCGTTGTGAAATATTCCAAACGATTGCGGAGGTTTATCATCGTGTTTATGTGTTTTTGGGGCACCCGTTGGAAAGTCGAAGTGGGAATGAAATATGCCGAATGAATAGGGAAGTTCGATCAGTTCGTTTTCGGGAAATATTTTTTTAATTTCGGTGCGAAACGATTTATCCATTCCGTAGTCGTCGTCGGCGTAGAGAAATCCGCCATGCTCCAAATACAACCGCAATCGTTCGGTGTCTAATTCGGAAAACTTAATGGTGCCGTGTCCCGTTAAAAAAAGCATCGGATAGGTGTAAAGTTTTTCTGATGCGAGTTCGACAAATTCGTATTTGGGTTCAACATCGAGTAACGTATGTTGTTGAACAAAACGGAGGAGATTCGCTTCGGCAGAAGGGTCGTTGTACCAATCACCGCCGCCGTTGTATTTCAATCGTCCAATGCGAAATGAAGAGTTTGTCGGTTGCGATGTTGCGAAGTGCGTAATAAGAAGTATGAACGCAAACAATGTTCGAAAGAGAATCATTTGTTGTTTTGAAAGAACGTATTGTTGTTGAAATGAAAACTATCTATTGTTGCTGCTCTGTATTGCATCGTTATTTTTTTTAACTGGTGAATAATCCACCGCCGCCGATGAGCAACATTATGAGCGATTGCACCATTGTTTTGTAGGCAATAGTTTCTTTGAGGAAAACGGAAGTATAGAAAAATCCAATGCCGATAATGAATATCGAAGCGTATACGGCAATCATCATAATGCGTTCACGTGAGTTGGTTTCGGGAGTATCGGCAGAAAACATTTTGTTGTAAAGAAGCAATCCGAAGGAAGCAAAGATTCCGAGTGCAGCAAAGATGAGCCAGAAGTTCCTGTTCGTTTTCGATTCCTGGTGTTCCAACGAGTGGTTTGAGCATAACTTCGTACAGTGTTCCTCCAAGATTGGAACCGACCAAACTACCGATAACTCCGTAGGGAAATGCATATCATACACTGCTTTCTTATCGTGTGGTGCAACGAGTCCAACATAGCTGTAATATTTCGGATGCGCCGTCATTTCGCCGATGGAAAAAATAACAATACCCAGCACAAATATCCACACGTTGGATGCAAATGCGAGACAGAGAAAACCGAGAACGCCGAAAAATATTCCCGTAACTATCGTAAGTACGGCGTTCGTATTTTTTACAATTTTACTGACGATAACTTGTAAGAGAATGATTGTTCCGGCATTTATGATGGTAACATATTCAGCATCGAACTTTGCAGGGATTCCGAGAGAAGCAAAAAAATTGTCGAAAGGCGTTGCATCAATAAAATCGCGAAGGAACCACAGTACGGAACCAAAGTTTTGGAAGTAGAGAATCCAAAATCCCGAATACACAACAATCATTAGCATAAATCGCGCATCGCCGAGAACCATTGCAGCGCTGCTCGGAACATCTTTCAATGTTTTTGTATTCACTGGTTTCGGTGGGGCTTTGAAAATAAATAATGTTGGAATAAGCATTAATGCGCAATATGCAGAAGAGGCAATAAATACGTAACTCCACGAAAATCCTTTGAGATAACTGACAAGTAAAGGAGCAAGAAAAGCGCCGAGGTTTATCATCCAGTAGTACACGCCAAAACCTAATCCGGAATTTTCTTCGGTTGTTGTGCGTGCGACGGTTCCGGTAATAATGCGCTGCGGAAAATCGTGGGCTTTGTTTTCAAAGATGGCTTCATTCTCGGTGGAGGAAATGAGTTTAAAATGCGTTGGTGGATTTCCACGCGGGCGCGCAATGTAATACTTTCCTGAATCGTTTTCCATACTCTAACATCCTGTCATCCATTGAAATGATTCGATGTGTGTATCAGTTTGAGAAAACGATACGGTTGTAAAGAGAAGAAACGTAAAAACAAATTTTAAGTATTTCACTATAGAATCTGTGTGATAATTCGATTTCCTTCTAATTGTCATTCCGTCGAAAAACAGAATCCATAATAGAATCAACGTTTTTTGGATTCCGCTTTTGCGGGAATGACAACTTTATCTCTATAAAGCGTTGTTATTGTTCCTTGTGGGGAGTGGTGAGCACTTTATAAAAAAACTTTGTTGTAAAGTAAGCGATTATCGCCCACGCCGATAACATAATAAATAAAGCGGATGATGACATAATATTTAATAGATAAAGAAATGAAACTTACTTCGCGTTCTTATTTTTCCACGCTTTATGGATTAGAAACGCAATAATGATAAATACACTCAAGAGTAAGATGCGGGTCATATCAACAACAAACAATTGTGTGGGAGCGCCATTAACAAACCAACTTGTATCGGTAAAACCTACGTGAAATATTTTTCCAATAATACTTCCGCCATCGAGTGTCCATCCATTACCACTTGTTAAACTTGAAAATGCGGCGTTCCAATTTCCACCGGCGGGAGCAATCAGCGAGCCGATGAACACGGAAACCAAAAATAACGGAGTAACGTATTTGATTACGTATTTGAAAATAGGGTGAATAACAATATCAGCACCGCGATTTATTTCTTCCCATCCTTTATCAATACCGAAGACGTAAGCAAAAGCAATGGATTCGAGCATCGCAAATACAACGAGAGCAAACGTTCCCGACCAATCGTCAAACTCACCGAACGCGCCATATCCGAAAAAGAATATTGTCCACAATCCAAGGATGAGTGTAAATATTCCAAATATCAAAGCGGAGCGCGAACGTTCTATTTTAAATTCATCTTGGAGAAATGCCATTACGGGTTGTCCCATTGCAAGTGAACTTGTAATACCCGCAAAGAAAAGAAGTCCGAACCACGCTAATCCTGCAAATGCGGCAAGTAGTGGTCCCCAGTTTTGAAATAAAGTCGGCATAACACGAAAGCCCATCATTAGTCCTGTGTTTCCAGGTGTCAAAATCCATTCAAGTCCAAGATACGCTACAGCGATAGGAATCACGATTGAACCGCCGAGTAACACTTCGACAAACTCATTCATCCAACCTGCTGAGGAAGCGTTTAATGCTATATCATCTTTTTCGCGGACATACGCAGCATAACAATGAATGGAACCTATACCAACTGACAGCGTGAAGAAGATTTGTCCCGCCGCCGCAAGCCACACTTTCGGGTTTGAAAGCGAATCGAATTGCGGTTCCCAAAGAAAATTTAAACCCTTAACAGCGTCGTTGATTGCGCCCTGTTCACCTGCATCGAGTGTGAGAGAACGGATAGCAAGAAAAACTCCGAACACGATGAGGAGAGGCATTCCGATTTTACTTGCAATTTCTACGCCTTTACTTAACCCGCGCGAAAGAATCCACAAATTCAAACTGAGCGTAACAAAGAAAAAGAATAATGCTTCCGTAGGAAAGTTAAACCACGAATTGGATGTTGTTCCCACGTAGTGATTGAAGAATTCGGAAACTTCTTGCGCGTTCTTTCCAATAAACGTTCCCGAAAGCGAATGCCACACATACGCAAGAGTCCACGATTCGAGATAACAATAATAGGCGGCAACTGTAAGATTGGTGAAGATGCCGAAGACTCCGACATACTTCCAGAGTTTGGATTTTCCGAGAACGTCCATCATACCGGGAGTGGAATGATAGCCGTATTTTCCTCCGTGTCTGCCAATAGCCCACTCAACCCACAGCAGGGGAATACCCATTAAGAGAAATGAAACAAGATAAGGAATGATAAATGCGCCACCACCGTTAGCAACTGCTTGCGCAGGAAAGCGGAGAAAATTTCCGAGTCCGACGGCATTTCCCGCCATTGCAAGCACAAGTCCAACGCGTGAACCCCAAGATTCTTTATGCGACATAGAGTACAGAGATTAGATTACAAAATGAGTTATAAAAACGGGGAGAAGTTACAAAAAAAAATGAAACGCGAAACACAGTTCAATTAATTTTTTTAAAAATATTATCATCTGTTTGTGCGCCGATGATAAAAGGGGAGACAGAGTTTAAATTCAATGTTCAGTAGTTTCGTTGTTTGTTTCTTCGGGTATTTTCTGCGTACGTTTTTTTGTGTAGATAAAAGAAATGACAACAGCAGGTTCTGCATAATTTGACGCTGCGTTTCCCGTAAGCATAAAAATTCCTACGCCGATGATTGCGCCGATTCTGAGTGTTACCAGATTTAGTCTGCCAAGCGCAGGTTTTAAACTATGTTTTCCGGTTCTTGCGATTCTGACAAAAGTTTGTTGAGAGATTTTGTTTGGAAAATACAATGTTATTTTTTTTCTAACAGTACATCAAGTCCTGTTTTTGCTTCTTTATTTTTTGGGTCTAATTTCAAAACGATGCGGTAGTGTTTTATTGCTTCTTCTTTCTTGTTCATATTTTGCAACAGTTGAGCAAGGAGCAAATTATTTTGAACGCTAGCCGAATCAAAGGTAATCGCTTTCCGCAACGATACTGCAGCTTGCGTGTACAATCGGTCTCCTTCTTCTTTATTGTCTTTCCAGATTTGTTGTCCAAGAAAGAAGTTGTAGAACCCTTCGAAACCGTACGCTTCGGCTACTTCGGTTTTATATTTTTCAGTTGAATCAGCGATGACCTCCAACATTTTTTTATACACGATGCCTTCTTGTTTATATTCTTCCATCAATGCGTACGTGCGCGCAAGATATAAATGTCCTTTGACGTATTCCGATTTTCGTGTTGTTACTTGTTGAAAAAATGTAACCGCACTCTTGTAATCCTTCAACTGCATTTTACAAATCCCTGCGTTCATATAGGCGCTGATGGCATTCGAGTCATAACTGATGCGTTTATTAAACGTTGCAATTGCGCTGTCGTATCGCTGATTTGTCATATACAGTTCGCCTAAAGTTGTGTACACATCTATGAACGAAGAATCGGGAGATGTTGTTGCAAGATATGTTTCAAACGTAGCAATGGCATCTAAGTGTTTTTGCAATCGAACTTGCGAACGTGCGAGTCGTAAAATTTCATCAGAACTCAGTGTATCGTATTGTTGAATAAACAATAATTCTTTCTCTGCGGAAACGTAATTTCGAGTTTCATAATATCCTTTTGCCAGAATGTGCCGCGCTTCGTAGTTGGAAGAATTTTTTTCGATGATTTGTTCTGCAACCGGAATCGCTTCCTGAATACTTCTTGCACTGATGAGCGAACGCATCAATGAAATTTTGAGGTCCACATCTTCCGGAAGTAACGTCGTTAATCGCTTGAACATACGCGCGGCATTTGTGTGTTGTTTTGCTTTGGAAAAAATTTCCGCTAGTTCTCTGTATGCGTCAATATTCGTTGTATCGCGCGATATGACTTGTTGATACGATGCCGCCGCATTGTTGTAATCGCGTTGTTGGCGATAAAGTTTTCCTAACTGAAAATGAATTGCAACGAGTGTTGAATCAATCGAAATTGCTTTCTTAAATTGTTCGATTGCCGGAATTGATAAATTATTTTTTACGTACGAATTTCCTAATCCGATATACACGCTTGTGCTTTCGGGAGAAATTTCTCTTGCTTTGATATAATAAAAAATTGCAGAATCGGGAGCGTTGAGGTGATAATGCGTAGATGCAAGAAGAAAATTCACTTCAAATTTTTTCCGGTGCTCCTTTTCTTCGTACGCTTCGCGCAGTTTGGAAAGAGCAGTTTCATAATCACCTTTGGAAATTGCCTGCTTGGCATCTGCAACCGGGTCTCTTTCACACAGAACAAGAGTGGATAAACTGAAGATTGAAAGTGCGATAAAAAATATCTTTGAATAAGTCATTGAAGCGGTTTCTTTTGAGTTTGAACAATTCGAATGGGCATACGAGCGGGTACTAATCCGTAATCTCCAACAATTTTTTGCCCTTCTCCTGGATGAGCAGAAAGTAAAAACGTAACGAATCCTGCGCCGACGCCAAAACCGATATTGTGTGTATAAATATAAACTGAATGAACAAACGGGTAATAGTTATTCCAAATATAATATTGATACGGGAAATAAAATTTCTCTGCAATTTTTTTCAGTGAATCCGGAGGCGTTGAATGTTGGATTCGAAGAATTTGAATGTTTGTCGTGTCAACATTTTTCCAACTCACGCTCATAAATCCGATTGCGTCAATATTTTTCCCGACAAAATCAATTACATCGGAAGTTGATTGTGCAAGGATATCCGGTTGTGTAAATTCTTTTCCGTGCAAGAGTTGTTTTGAAAGAATTTGATATAAACCGAAATTCCTATTGAGTAATGCGATGCGAATTTGTTGCAGAGTTGTTGTCGTTGACAAAGTATTCCAATGAGTAATCGTTCCGGAAAAAATGCTGTCGAGTTGCGATTTTCGTAATTGTTCAATCGGATTTTTTTTATTGACGATAAATGCGGTCGCATCATACGCAAAAAGATGTTCTGTTATTTCAAAAGATTTTTTTTTTGCAACGTCTCGTTCCTCTTCATTCAATGAGCGAGCAATGACGATGCAGTTTGTGGAATCGTTGAGTAATTGCGCTATTGCTTCCCGGTCGGAAGTTGGAATATTGGAGATGAACGCTTCGGAATATAAATTGTGAAATTTAGTTACTTCTCCATTTACTAACGGAGCAATTGCATCAGAAGAATAGAACGTTAATGTTCCTTTTGTAGGTGATTCTTTTTGCTCTTGTGTGCATCCGAGAAAAAAGAAAAAAAAACAGAATGGCAGAAACACATCGTATAATTTATTCATTTGCGTTCTGTTTTGATTTCGACCAAAGAGTTACGATGCGGTAAATACCGTATAAGAGCAAAACAATTCCGAACGTGATGCGAAAATGTGTTGGAAGAACTAAGGGAATAAATTCAATCAGAATAGCAATTCCACACAACGAAATAAGAGACGCAGTGCTGTATCCGACGATTTGCAGGAGCAGTGAAAGCGACACATTTTTATTTGAGTTTAAAACGAAAAGGAATGGTTACGTTCACCGCAACGGGACCGTTATTCATCATTGCAGGAGTAAAAACCCATTTCCATGCGGCTTCGACAGCGGCTTCGTTAAAAATTTCAGCGTCGCTTTTTAAAACAGTAACTTTTTTCGGTTTTCCCTCTTTATCAACCCAAACTTTAACCCATACTGTTCCTTCCATTCCTGCTTTCAAAGCAATTTCCGGATACGTTGGCTGTGGTTTATTGACTGGTTCTGGTCCTTTTTCGTATGCAACGAAATCAGCAGGTTCTATATCTTCCTGAATAGTTATTTCTTCCGGTTCTATTTGTAATTGCGAACCGTTTCCATCTCCTTCATTTCCCAGCACAGGGCTTTGTAAAGTGCTTAATTCTGTTTGCGTTGCAATTGTTTGTTCGGGACTTACTTCGGCATCGGGAACTGGCACGGGGATTCCAACGGATGGACGAGCAGCGGGTGCAGAAATAGCAACTTGTGGTGCAGCATCAGCATTTGCGATGGAAGGCGGTGGACCTAAATCGCTGTATTTCATTATGCGTACGGTGTAAATCGGTTCTTCTTCTTCTTGTAAATACAGAACGAAGAAGTACAGTCCAATAAGCGCAAAATGAAGTAAGAGAGAAATTGCTAACGCCCACGAAGCATATTTCCGATATAATTTTTGAAATGCTGCGTGTCCTCGTGGTGCAAAATCTATGGCAAGTGTTTCTGCTGACATATAAATTTCCTTTCAGACTATTATTGTACTTGACTGAGCGCTTTCAAATCTTCTTCGAGTAACGGCGCAATGCTGAAACGGGTAATTTCTGCTACATTGAGTTCATCAATAAGGTCAACCATCATTTTAAATTTTCCTTTTCTATCAACTTTTATGAGCGTGATAAGTTTCGGATTTGCTTTTGACGATTGGCGAAGAAATTTATTGAGTTCATTGAAAACAATTTTTTCAGGAATATCAACACCGAAATTCTTGAATATAGTTCCGTCGTCTTTTACTCGAATTGTCAGTAAATTGCTTTGTGCAACTTCTATTTTTGCTTCTCCTGGAGGAAGATTGATTTCCATCGTTTGAGGTTTCGACATTGTTGTTGTGAGCATAAAAAACGTCAACAACAAAAACGCAACATCCACCATCGGTGTCATATCTAATCGAACACCAAGACGATGTTTCTTTTTATGTTTTTTCTTTTTCTTATCGTGTCCTCGCGGTGAAGGAGTGTCAACTGCTGCCATTATGTTTTACTTTGTTAATTCTTTTCTAAATCAGTTACTAAATTAAAGCGCGTGATATTTGTTTTTTGTAAAATATCCATAACGTCTTGAGTAACACCGTATTCAGCATCTTGGTCTCCTTTAATAATCGTGCGAAGTTTAGGATTGGCAGTTCGTGCTTTTATCAGAAGGTTCGGGAGTTCATCTTTTGTAACTTCAAAACTTGGAGCAAGTGTCGCCATATTTTCCGGGGTGAGATAACGTTTTTTTAATTCATTCGGGAAATTATTCCAACGATTATTTACAAATTCAGAAAAAACTTTTTGTCGTACACGTTGAGCGTCAACACCTAAAAAAATTCTGCTGTCTTTGTCAATGGAAACAGTCATAACATCTATTTCAGGAAGTTTAATGACAGAATGGGACGTTGGAATATCAACTTGAATATCTTCCGGAGGACGAAATTGTGTGGTCAACATAAAAAAAGTTAATAGTAAAAATGCAACATCCACCATTGGAGTCATATCAAGTTTTACGCCAATGCGTGCTTTCTTGATTTTTGGCATACAGTACGGTTAATTAGACGTGGATTTTGAATTTAATGTTTGCGTAACATTGTAACTTGCTTCGTCAAGCATATACGTAAAGTTATCAACTTTATTAACAAAGAAATTGTAAGCAATGATTGCTGCTATGGCACAAATGAGCCCTCCAGCAGTGTTAATCAATGCTTCAGAAATTCCAATGGATAACTGTATTGCATCCGGTGCGCCGGAACGAGCCATTGCAGCGAACGAGCGAATCATTCCGATAGTTGTTCCGAGCAAACCTACCATTGTCGCTATGGAAGCAATCGTAGAAATTGCCAACAAATTTTTTTCCAAGAGCGGCATTTCTAACATCGTGGCTTCTTCAATTGCACGTTGAACTTCTTGCATTTTCTTTTCCGCGTCGTGCTTATCAGAAATTGAAATGAATTGGTAGCGTTCTAAACCTGCACGAATGATGTTTGCCATTACGCCGCGTTGTTTGTTACAGAGTTCGATTGCGGCATCTATATTTCCGTTCGATAATTCTGTTTGGGTTTGCTTTAAGTAATCAACAAGTGAACCTTTTCCTTGTGCCTTCGAAAGCGAAAATAATCTTTCAAAAATATAAGTGATAACCATTATTGTCAATGTCATCAGCATAATAACAAGAAGTCCTCCTTGATAGATATTATGAAGCATTGTTTTTTCTTCAGCCGCTCCCATAATTCCAAAATAGATGTATGAAGAAGCGCCGCAGGATACGACAAGTAAAATTATAATAAACAACGATTGTTTCATCTGAATGATTTCTCCGAAAGATAAGTTACAAAATATTATTAATGTTATGTATAAAAAGAAAAAAATACCGCAAGATTTTAATGCGGTAATTTTTTTCGGCGAAAAAATATGAAATAAAATGAAAACAACAAACAAACGTTTTTGAAAAACTTATACGATAATTTTCTTTCAGAGTTTTTTTTTATCTTTTGCGCACAGTTTTTCAAAAACACTAACAACGAAGCATCATAACAATGCAGATTAAAGAAAAATTTTTTGATGATATTGCCATGATTTCATTGAAAGGAAATCTAATCGGTGGCGAAGAAACGCTCCAACTTCAAGAAAAAATCCGAAGTTTATTAGCCGACGGAATGAAAAAAATAGTAATTGATTTAAAAGGAACCAACTGGATGAACAGTTCCGGACTTGGTGCGCTCATCTCCGCGTACACTTCTTCAACAAATCAAGGAGCGGATTTACGCCTTGCCAATCTTTCTGAAAAAGTGCATAACCTTTTTGTTATCACGAAACTTCTTAAAGTTTTTAAAGTGTTTGAATCAACAGAACGCGCTGTTGCAAGTTTTAAGTAATTGCAGTTTTCTCAACTATTATATATTAAGGATAACTAAAATGCAGAAAAAATTCTGTCTTTCTCTTTTGTTTTTATTCATACTCGTGCATTTTTCATCATTAGCACAAGTCAACGATATTTTGATTGTCAATGACAATGCGAATTCCGCTTCTGCGCAATTAATAAAACGAGCATTGCTCGATTTAGGAATTTCAGTTGACCTTGTTTCGTTTTCATCTCATAATTCAGCAATCTACAACGATTACAAGTTGGTAATTTGGTCTGCAGGAAGTAATGGAGCGGGAACAATTTTCAATGATGGCAATAAACGGAACGCATTGCTTCAACGCGCACTTTCCGAAAAAAAAGTTTGGGTTGAAGGCGGCGAAGTTGGTTCACGATACCAACTTCATCCCGATTCAAATTTCCGAAGAAAAGTTTTACACATCAGAGACGGAGGATGGGTGAATGATGCAACGAACAATCCACTCTTATTCACTATTGCTAATCATCGAATTTACAATACGCCGTACGTTTTAACACAGCCGATAATATTCAAAACTCCTGCTGCTACAACAGATCGAGATTTATTACGACTTATTCCTAACGATGAAGGAAGAAAAAAAGTCGGCGGATTTACTGCAGATACATTGCAGATGGCAATAAACACTTGGTCATCAAGTCCGAATCCGGCGACTTCGCATACGCTTTTTACTTCGTTCAGTTTTAATGCAATTGAAGATTCTCTTATTGCCAAAAATCTTATACAGAACATTGGAATGTTTTTACTTACTTTGGATAATACTCCTCAAGTTCTTTTGATGAATCCGCGTGATGAAGAAATTTGGCAAGCGGGAACTTCGCAAATTATTCGCTGGGCTAAAAACAAAATTACACACGTTAAACTTGAATATAAATTACGCGGAGAAGCAGATTGGACGTTGATTGCAGATTCCGTTCCTGCTTATCAAAAAGACGAAAACGGAAATGTTCGAATCGAATTAGATGAAACAGGAAATTTTTGGGGAAATTATCAATGGACCGTTCCTACAGTTGATACATCCGCTTTTATACGAATTTCCGATGTAGAAAGTCCCGGTTTATATTCACAAAATAGTTTTCCTTTTTATATTACCTTGCAGCCACCACCGAATTGGAATATCCGAAAACCAATTACAACTCCTCAAGGTCGGTTAATGTCAACATATTTTGAACTTCACGATACGGGATTCGTCTATTGTTTTGGTGGAGGAGAGAATGCCGGTTCTAATTTAAATCAACGCTTTACACCTGTTACAGGTACGTGGGAACAGAAAACTCCAATGCCTATCAAAGCATCTTCAGGAGGGGCAGTTACCGTTGATAGTAAAATCTATGTTATAGGCGGATACAACAATGTGAATTTTACTTTAAATAAAGTGCAGATTTACAGACCTTCAACCGATGAATGGACAGAAGGAGCGCCAATGCCTGAACCGGTAAAAGCGGATTTTGGAATTTCCGTTTATAACGATAGTCTCATTTATATTTTTGGCGGCGATACGGGAACGTTTAACGGTTCGAAACCGGTCAACAATGTTCGTATTTATAATCCCGACGAAGATACGTGGACGGATGCAACACCGCTCCCTATTGCGCGAGCAATGTGCGCCGCAGGAATCTATAACAACACCATTCTTGTCGTTGGAAGTTATGACCGAAGTCGTTTTATGACTACGGATACAATTTTTAAAGGAATCATCAATCCTTCCAATCCTTCGGAAATTACATGGACACATTCGTTTTTCCCTGATGGAGCGATTGCGCGACCAAGCGCGGCTTCTACAAAATTAGGAATTATTTTTGTTGGAGGTGATTCAGGATTTAGCAGTAATTATCGCGGCTCTACATTTCTGAGTTTGTTCAACGAAGAAGGCAACGTACGAAAATGGTTTCCGCTTAATTCAATGCCAACTCGAAGAACCAATATGGGAACGTCGCTTGCAACAAACGGTTTCGATTCTGTTTGGGCGATTGGAGGATTTGCCAATGGAGTTCAGTTGAATACGAATGAAGTGTTATACATTCCGGATACGTTGAAAATTAACAGAACGTTGGATTTTACCAATGCAATTCCTGAAGCGTATCATTTGTATCAAAACTATCCGAATCCATTTAACCCGATTACATCCATTCGATTTGAATTACAATCCTCCGGCTCAGTTACTTTAAAAGTATATAATATAATCGGACAAGAAATGATTACTCTTGTGAATAATAATCTTGAACTAGGAGTCTACGAAACAAAATTTGATGCGTCGCAAATTCCTTCAGGAGTATATTTTTATCGTTTAAATGTTGTTGGTAATAACGGAAAAATATATTCCGAAACGAAGAAGATGGTTTTATTGAAGTAGAGTTATTAATGATGAAACGGCTCTATGAAAATTTCATCGAGCCGTTTTTGTTTTTAAATTGACTGAAAGAATTTCTACTTTTACCACGCATTTTTTAAAACCGAAAAATGAACACCACTTTGAAAGTGGTGTCCATTTACTAATATGACCAAAACCGACGTTGCAAATATTCTCGATGAAATCGGAACGCTGTTTGAACTGAAAGGCGAAAATAAATTCAAGTGCATTGCTTTTCATAATGTTGCGCGAACAATTTCCGCTCTCACGTTAGATTTGAACACGCTCGTCTCCGAAGGAAAACTCACCGAAATAAAAGGTGTGGGAAAATCCATCGCGCAAGACATTACCGAACTCGTTACAACGGGAAAATTGAAATTCTACGAAGAGTTGAAAAATTTTTTTCCTCCGGGAATTACCGACTTGCTTCGCATTCAAGGAATGGGACCGAAGAAAGTAAAAATTCTCTGGGAGAAACTTGGCATTGCATCGCTCCAACAACTGAAAGAAGCGTGCGAGCAGCATAAACTTGCAACGCTCGAAGGTTTTGGCGCGAAGACGGAAGAAAATATTTTGAACGGACTTGCAATGCTCGATAAAGTTGCGGACAAACATTTATACAGCGATGCGTTGCAATCTGCTGAACCCGTGTTGGAATTTTTGAAAACTCAAAAAGGTGTTTCGCGCGCAGAAGTTGCCGGAAGTTTGCGGAGGAAAAAAGAAATCATCGGTGATATTGATATTCTCGTGAGCGCAAAAAAATCAAATGTTGAAATAATTATGGAGGCGTTTACCTCGCACGAAAACGTTCAGCAAGTGTTGGGAAAAGGCGAAACGAAATCGAGTGTGTTGTTGAAGAGCAATATCCAATGCGATGTGCGTGTGGTTGACGATTCGGAATTTCCGTTTGCGCTTGCGTATTTTACCGGAAGCAAAGAACACAACGTTGAAATGCGAACACGCGCAAAACAATTCGGTTGGAGTTTGAATGAATACGGTTTTTCAAAATTAGAAAGCGATGAACACCGCGGCAAAGCAAAACAGGTAATCAAATGCAAAAACGAAGAGGATATTTTCAACGCGCTTGAGTTGCAATACATTCCTCCAGAGTTACGCGAGAACAACAATGAAATTGAATTTGCAGTGAAAAATAATATTCCGACATTGCTTGAAGAAAAAGATTTGCGCGGAACGTTTCATTGCCACACGACGTACAGCGACGGAAAAAATTCTCTCGAAGAAATGATTGAAGCCGCTCGCAAACTTGGCTTTGAATATTTCGGAATTGCTGACCATTCCAAAGTTGCCGCGTATGCAAATGGATTAACGCCACAACGTGTAAAACAACAGCACAAACATATTGACGAAGTGCAAAAGAAATTTTCCGAAATAAAAATTTTCAAAGGAACGGAAGTTGATATTTTAAAAGATGGCTCGCTCGATTTCGATGACAAAACGCTTGCAACGTTCGATTACGTTGTCGCGTCGGTACATTCCGTTTTCAAAATGAGTGAAGAAGAAATGACGAAACGCATAGTCAAAGCATTGAAGAACAAATACGTTACGTTTCTCGGACATTCGACGGGACGATTGTTAATGCAGCGCGATGGTTATCCGTTGAACACGAAAGAAGTGATTGACGTTGCGAGCGATTACGGAAAAGGAATTGAAATCAACGCTCATCCCGTGCGCTTGGATTTGGATTGGCGTTGGTGCAGATATGCGAAAGAAAAAGGCGTGAAGATTCCCATCAATCCCGACGCACATTCAACGGAAGAAATTTTGCTTGTGAAATACGGAGTGAACGTTGCGCGCAAAGGTTGGCTCGAAAAGAAAGATGTCGTGAATGCGTGGAATGTGAAAGAAGTAGAAAAATTTTTTTTATCAACTCGGAAGTAATATCTCACGCAAAGACGCAGAGTCGCAAAAGATGTTTTGTGAAAGATTTATGCTTGATGAAAATGTAAAATTAGATTTTTAAGATAAAGTTTTTTAAAGCCGCTAATTTATAAAATTTCTTAGCGTAACTTTGCATTGACCTTTGCGAAACTCTGCGGTTAAATGAAAGTGTTTTTTTACCGCAAAGGAACACAGAGTTAGCGCAGAGTAACGCAAAATAATTTCTTTGCATTTTAGCGTCTTTGCGTGAGAAAAAAAAATAAATAATTTTATGCGACCAAACCTTTTCGGAATTTTACTTGTAACATTCGGATTTCTTTTTCTTCTCGACAATTTGGGAATGATTGAGTTCGGTGATTTTATGCATCGCTTTTGGCCCCTCATTCTCATTCTCATCGGATTGAGTTTGATTTTCCGAAGCCGCAACAAACCGCACGATGTTACGCAGCAAGCGCAACAACCATCGTATCAAAGCGCAACTATTCCACCGCCGCAACCGCAAACGCATCAAACGTATTCGCAACCATCGTATGCAACGTCGAATGTTGATATGCTCAATGTTTCGGAAGTGTTTGGCGAACTGCGGCTCGATATTGTTTCACAAAATTTTCGCGGAGGAAGAGTTTCCAACGTGTTCGGCGAAGTGCGGATTGATTTGACGAAAACAATTCTTGCCGACGGCGATTCCGTTATTGATATATCAGCGGTTTTTGGCGATATCGTATTGTTAGTTCCGCGTGAAATGGCATTTTCAATCCAAGCGAATGTTTCGGTTGGTGATATTCGTGTGTTCGATATGAAACGCGATGGATTATTTTGCAAACTCAATTACAAAACTGCAAACTTAGATTCTTCGCCGAAACGATTGCACATTGTTACGTCGTCAGTGTTTGGTGAATGTAAGGTTTGGTAATTTATTATTCGTTATTAGCGTTTTCTTTTCTCATTTTTCCAAATAACAATTATCAACTAACGAATAACTTTTTGAAAGTTTAGCGTAAATGAAAGACAAATCGAAAATAGTGAGCACAATAATTTCTCGTCTCCAAAAAGAATTTCCCGATGCGAAATGCGCATTGGAACACGAAACGCCGCATCAACTTTTGGTTTCGACAATTCTTTCTGCGCAATGCACCGATGCGCGGGTGAATATGGTAACGCCGTCGTTGTTCGAGAAATACAAAACGGTGAAAGATTTTGCTTCGGCGAATCAAAGCGAATTGGAAAAAGAAATTTACTCAACGGGATTTTACAAGAACAAAGCAAAAGCAATTATCGCGTCTTCAAAAACATTGCTCAAAAAATTTCACGGCAACATTCCGAACACAGTCGAAGAATTGACTTCGCTTCCCGGCGTTGGAAGAAAAACTGCAAACGTCGTGCTGGGAACTGCATTCAATATCGCAACGGGAATAGTTGTTGATACACACGTTTCGCGTTTATCGCAGCGACTTGGTTTTACTAAACAAACCAACGCAGAAAAAATCGAAGAAGATTTAATGAAACTTATTCCGAAGAAACATTGGATTATGTTTTCGCATTGGCTCATTCTCCACGGAAGAAAAACGTGCGATGCAAGAAAACCAAAATGTAATGCTTGCGTGTTGAATGATGTTTGTCCGAGTGTAAATAAATTTTCTTAAAATAGTTAAGGACTCGAGGATTCAAGCGGTCAAGTGAATTTAAATTATATTACTCGAATCCTCGACCACTTGAATCCTTGAACCCGAATCTTAAATCTAAATTCTAAAATCTAAAATGGCAATTGACGTACTCGCAATCGGCGCACATCCCGACGATATTGAATTTTCGTGCTGCGGAACGATTGCAAAATTAGTAAAGCAAAAAAAGAATGTCGGCATTCTCGACTTAACGCAAGGAGAACTCGGAACGCGCGGTAATAAAAACATTCGCAATAGTGAAGCAACAAATGCGGGAAAAATTCTTGGCGTTGCATTTCGGGAAAACTTGAAACTCGCCGACGGAAGTTTCGAAGTGAATCAAAAAAATATTCTGAAAGTAATTTCTGTAATTCGCAAATATCGTCCGAAGATTTTGCTTATTCCTCCGTACCACGAGCGACATCCCGACCACGAACACGCACATCAGTTAGCGAAAGAATCGTGGTTTTATTCCGGCTTAAAAAATATTATCACAAAGGAAAATGGAAAAACTCAAGAACCATTTCGTCCCGATACATATTTTCAATTTATGTTGCGTTACGAATTTCAACCAACATTTATTGTTGATATTTCTGATGTGTATGAAATTCGTGTGAAAGCGATTGAAGCGTTTGAATCACAAGTTCACAGCAAAACGTATAAATCGAACGAACCGCAAACTTTATTAAGCAAGCCAACGTTCAAAGAACTATTGGAAATACGAGCAAAGTTTTATGGAAGTCAAATCGGTGTGAAGTATGGCGAACCATTTTATTATCATCAACCGCTTGGCGTTGATGATTTATTTTCACTGAAACTTTTTGTGGGGTAATGAATGTTCTATTTGCACAAAATAAAATTACAAGTTTAATAACATTCTCAAATATTTATGAATACACTCAAAACAACTTTTTTAATGGCATTACTCACCGTACTTTTCATTCTTGTCGGAAACGCATTGGGAGGACAAGGCGGAATGATGCTCGCATTTATGTTTGCAATCGTAATGAATTTCGGCTCGTACTTTTTCAGCGATAAAATTGTGCTGATGATGTACCGTGCGAAAGAAATTCAACGTGAGGAAAATCCGAAATTATTTTCAATGTTGCAAGAAATGACAATGAAAGCGAATATTCCAATGCCGCGCGTTTACATTATTGATTCCGAACAACCGAACGCATTTGCAACAGGAAGAAATCCGCAACACGCAGCAGTTGCAGTAACAAGAGGAATAATGAACACACTCAGCAACGAAGAATTGAAAGGCGTTCTCGGGCACGAACTTGCGCATATTATTCATCGCGATATTTTAATTGGAACAATTGCTGCAACTGTTGCCGGAGCAATATCAATGCTTGCAAATATGGCGCAATGGGCAATGATTTTTGGCGGGGGTAGACGCGACGATAGAGAAGTAGGAAGTCCAATTGGTTCGATATTGATGTTGATACTTGCACCGATTGCCGCAATGTTAATTCAAATGGCAATTTCGCGTTCGAGAGAATTTCTTGCCGATGAAGGTGGAGCGCAACTTTCCGGAAATCCGTTTTATCTTTCTAATGCATTACGAAAACTCGATGCAAAGTCGCAACTTATTCCGATGAATGCAACACCGTCAACAGCGCATCTGTTCATCGTTTCTCCGCTTTCCGGCGCGCAAAGTTTTATGAAACTGTTTTCCACTCATCCGCCAATGGAAGAGCGTATTGCTCGATTGGAAGCGATGGGAGTTCGTTAAAAATTATTCGTTAATCGTTATCTGAAAATTTATGGCGATGGGAAAAATTTCTATCGCCATTCTTTTATTGTTGCAATGAAAACAACAGTTATTGAAGAATATCATTGGAGAAAAAAAACAGCAGTTCCATCATATTTCATATTCAGTTGTTCAATCGGAATCTCTTTTGCACATCATTCATTTTTAGTAAATTTTGCATCCAAATTTTATGAAAAGAAAATCAAATTATCCTGCACTAGTTCTTCACGGAGGTGCGTGGGATATTCCCGATGATTTAGTAGAAGCGCATTTCGTGGGTATCCGAAAAGCGTTGCACATTGGATGGAAAATTTTAAAGAACGGCGGCTCGTCGGTAGATGCAGTGGAAAAAACGATTACAAATATGGAAGACAATCCGACGTTTGATGCAGGAAAGGGTTCGTTTCTTAATGCGCTCGGTGAAATTGAGCTTGATGCAAGTATAATGAATGGGAAAACGTTTCGCGCTGGTGCTGTTGCCGCGGTAAAAAATATTCGCAATCCAATTTCGCTTGCGCGAATGATTATGGACAAGAGCGAACATATTTTGCTTGTTGGCATTGGTGCAATTCGATTTGCGAAAGAGCACGGCATAACACCGTGCGCAATGGAAGATTTATTAATCGGACGTGAATTGCAACGGTGGTTGGAATTACAAAAAGAGCCGCTTTCTTCGACAAAAGATGTATTTCGTTCACAAAAGAAAAAAAATATTCCATCGGGAACAGTTGGAGTTGTCGCAATGGATTGCAACAGGAATATTTGTGCTGGAACTTCTACGGGCGGCACCCCGAATAAATATCCCGGTCGAGTTGGTGATTCGCCGCTTATTGGTTGCGGAACCTATGCGGATAATGATATTGGTGGAGTTTCGACAACTGGTTGGGGAGAAGCGATGATAAAAGTAGTGATGGCGAAAACGATTATTGATATTATGGAACAAAGTAATGGAAACGGAAATGTTGCCGCAGAAAAAGGAATCGAACTTTTGCAGAAAAAAGCAAGTGGGTACGGAGGAGCAATAACGTTAAATATCTACGGTGAAATTGGGATCGCTTTTAATACGCCGAGAATGGCGCGTGGGTATATTACAGCAGGAATGAAAAAACCAATAATTGAAGTGTAGTTGTGTCTCAACATCTTAAATTTCTTGCAAGACATACCAATGAATTGCTCCATCAGTTATTCTCCAATGCGTTTCCGGCAGACAAAGTCGTTGGAAATTTTTTCCATCAACGAAAGTATCTTGGTTCGCACGACCGTGCTGCAATTTCTGATTGTGTTTATGGAATTATTCGTAATCTCAAGATGTTGGAATCGTTTCTTGCTTCTGTTGTAGAGCGTGAAATTTATACAACACACGAGCAGCGTTTTATCGCATATTATATCCTGTATCAAGCGCTTTTCACTTCAACTTCGCGTGAAAAATTAATAACCGAATTTGCCGATGTATGGAATTCGTTCTCTCCTCAAAAGCCACTCGGAGAATTTCTCGACACGGTCTCTCTCGATTTCTTGAATGAACACAGCGATGTTTCTGTTACGGAAATGCTTGGAATGGAATATTCGTTTCCGCCATGGTTAGTGGAAAAATTTTTTCTGCAATATGGAAACGAACAAATTCGGCAATTGTTATATTCGCTCAATACGCAAGCGCCAATAACCATTCGTATTAATACAATCAAATGCTCTCGCGAAGAGTGTAAACAAAAATTACTGGAGGAAGGAATTCAAACGACGGAAACGAAATATTCTCCGTACGGATTAACGTTCACGAAGCGATTAAATATTTTTGAAATCAGTTTGTTCAAAAAAGGATGGTTTGAAATTCAGGATGAAGGCAGTCAATTGATTAGCGCACTTGTGAACGCTCAACCGCACGAACTGATTATTGACGCTTGCTCCGGAGCAGGTGGAAAATCTCTTGCGATGGTGATGGGGATGAGAAATAATGGAAGAGTTTTAGCAGTAGATATTTCCAAGACTAAAATAGCGCGATTGAAAAAACGCCGACTGCGTGCGGGTGCAACAATACTGAAGTTTAGTACTGTTGAGCAGTTGAAACGAAAACCTCAAATTTCAAGTGCAGATGCAGTGCTGGTTGATGTCCCATGTTCCGGAACAGGAAGAATTCGTCGAGACCCATTTTTGAAAACTCTGTTGAATGAAGAAATGATTCGTACATATTGCGGAGAACAACAAAACCTTCTGAACTTTTATTCTTCGTATGTTAAAAGCGGAGGTCGTTTGATTTATTCAACGTGTTCACTTTTGAAAGAAGAAAATGAAAATATTGTAGAAAATTTTTTACGATTGAATAAGAATTTTCAGAGCGTTTCTGTTTCAACATGGTCAGAAAAATTTTTGAAACCATTAACGGAAGGGAAAAAATATTTCCAGTGTTTACCTCATCTTCACGGTACCGATGGTTTCTTTGGCGCCGTACTGAAGAAAGTTGAAGAATGATCAACGAAAACATTTTCCATAATTAAAGAACTAAAACTAATCTTCTAGTATGAAAAAACTCCATTACATATTTGTCGTCGTCTTTTTTTCGCTAACTATAGTTTCTTGTAGTATTAACGATGCAGAAATGTTTCAACAAGTGCAACAAATGCTTAGCGAAAAAAGATATAATGAAGCGGTGGAGACTCTGAAAGAGATCGTCGATAAAAAACCGAACGGAGAATATGCAGAAAAATCGCAGTATGCGTTGATTTCGTTATATCAAACCGAATTGCAGAATCCCGCGTTAGCAATTCAGGAATCGAGAAAATACATTCAATTATTTCCTGAATCGGGAAAAAATGCGAGTGTGTATTTTATGATAGGATTTATTTTCAACAATGAATTGAAACAAACCGACAGCGCGAGAATTGCGTATGAAGAATTTCTCTTGCGTTTTCCAAATTCTGAAATGGCAAAATCTGCCGAGTTTGAACTGAAAAATCTCGGGAAAGATGTCAACGATATTTTCCGTTCTCAACTCCTTGATACAACAAAAAAAGAACCGTTTGTTGTGCAACAAAAAACGGAACCAACAAAGGAATGACGCAATCCCATTCCGATTATCGGAAATACTTTGACCCGAACGTTCTTTCTAAAATTTCGAATATGGAACTTCGCGCTCGACTTGTTGTTGAAGGATTTATTACTGGACTTCATCATTCACCGTATCACGGATTTAGTGTTGAATTTGCTGAACATCGTCAATATATGCCCGGCGACGAAATCAGAAATATTGATTGGAAAGTATTCGGAAAAACAGATAGGTATTACGTGAAACAATATGAAGAAGAAACGAATTTAAAATCGTATCTGATTGTTGATGCGAGTTCATCGATGGCATTTCGAGGAGATAACAGAATTACGAAACTCGAGTATGTTTCATTTCTAGCGAGCGCACTTGCATATTTAATGGTTCGTCAGCAGGATGCAGTAGGTCTTACGATTTTTGATGAAACTATTCGCACTACATTACCCCCGCATGCAACATCTGTTTTTCTTGTAGAAATATTTAAAGCGCTTTCCCGACTTCAACCGAGTAATAGAACGAACACAGCGAAATCGTTGCATAGCATTGCTGAACAAATAAAACGTCGTGGTCTTGTTATCATCTTTAGCGATTTATTCGATGTATCGAATGACGTTCTTTCCGCGTTAAAACATTTTCGTCACAAAAAAAATGAAGTCATACTTTTCCATATTCTTAATCCGATGGAACGAACATTTTCGTTTGAAAATGATGCACTGTTCAAAGATATGGAAACAAGGGAAGAAATGATTACGCGACCGCATCATATTCGCAAAGCATATCAAGAAGCGTTGAACGATTTTATTGCTTTCTATAGAAAAGAATGTAGGGAAAATATGATTGACTATGTATTGCTCGATACCGCGACACCGTTTGATACTGCACTTCTCGAATATCTTCACAAACGTCAGCGTCTCCTATAATTTTTTTTAAAATACTTTGAGTAAACGTTTAAAAGTTGTCGTAGTTGACCCATTGTGTCAAGGTCCTTATTACGATTACTATTTGTGTTCTGCGCTACAACGTGCAGGAATGGATGTAGAACTATGGACGCGTGAACCGAAATTTTTAAAAGATTATTTTTCGCATACTGCGTTTCGCGTTCGGAAACTAACAAGATTTTCTCGAGCATTATTCGGCGAGTCGTCATTTGGAAAATTCTTCAAATACCTTGAGTTATTGACGATAGATTTTTTTTTCTACTTCATAAAATGTTTGCGGAGCGATGTTGTACATATTCAGTGGTTCTCTCCTCCTCCGATGTTGTATGTAGAGCGATATGTATATTCGCTCTTGAAAAATTTTGACATTCGACTTGTTTTTACGGCTCACAATGTATTTCCTCATTCAACACCGTATCAATTTAAAAAAGAACTGCAAAAGATTTATTCAACGTTTCATACCATAACGGTAATGAATACGTATAGCAAAACGATATTGAGCAACGAATTTTCACTGGCAACGACAAACGTCGAAATCATTCCACACGGTCCAATTTTTCACGACTTTATACGACTTTCTCAAACACAATCAAAGCAGAAACTCAATATTGATGTACGGATGAACGTTATTCTGTTTCAGGGTTTTTTGCGTGCGTACAAAGGAATTGATTTTTTATTGGAAACATTTTCTCGGTTTCTCCAATTGCATCCCAATTCGATACTCGTGCTTGCCGGAATGGGAAAATCGGATTATGTTCTGGATGTGAAAAAATCTATTTCCCGTTTATCTATTCCTGAAACCAATATTCTTGCTCCGTTTCAGTACGTAACTCCGAATCAAATTCCTATATATTACGCCTCTGCAGATGTCGTTGTTTTTCCCTATGAGCATATTTATCAAAGCGGTGCGTTATTTACTGCGATGAGTTTTAAGAAAGCAGTAATTGCGACAGACGTTGGTGGATTTGCTGAACTGATTGAAAATAATATCAATGGGAAATTAATAGAATATGGAAACACGGAACAATTTATTTCTGCATTGCAGGAAATAATTTTTTCAAAAGAAAAAAAAGAAATGTTTGAAAAAAATGCTTTTCATAAAGTAACCAATGAATGTTCGTGGGAAATGATTGCAGAGAAAACAATCAACGTGTATCGTAAACCGTGAGTCGTGAGTCGTGAATCTCCAATTTCTACCCTCAACACTTGAACCTTCAAACATCGAACGCAATGAAACCATTCTCGTCAAAGGTGCGCGTGTTCATAACTTAAAAAACATAGATGTCGCAATTCCGCGCAATCAACTTACAGTAATTACAGGGCTTTCCGGTTCCGGAAAATCATCACTCGCGTTTGATACAATTTATGCAGAAGGACAACGTCGTTATGTCGAAACGCTTTCCGCTTATGCGCGTCAATTTCTCGGAACATTTGAGCGACCTGATGTTGATGATATTCAAGGTTTATCACCATCAATTGCGATTGAGCAAAAAATAGTTAGTCAGAACCCACGTTCAACTGTTGGAACTGTTACTGGGATTTACGATTTTCTTCGTGTGTTGTTTGCTCGCGCAGGGACGCAATTTTGTGTGAACTGCGATAAAGAAGTTTCAAAACAAACGTCCGATGAAATTATTGATAAGTTGATGCAGCACAATGTAGGAACAAAATTGACAATTCTTGCGCCTGTTGTTCGCGGAAGAAAAGGACATTATCGGGAATTGTTTGAAAGTTTGACGAAAAACGGATTTGCACGTATTCGTGTTGACGGCGAAATTCGTGAACTCGAAAAAGTTTTACAAGTTGACCGATACAAAATTCATAACATCGAAGTTGTGATTGATAGAATTGTCATGAAATACGATATTCGTTCTCGTATCGCTGATGCAGTTGAACTTGCATTACGAATCGGCGAAGGGATACTCTTTGCAGAAGTTCACGGCCTCGATATGCTGTTCTCGAAACTGCTTTCGTGTGCAACGTGTGGAAAAAGTTACGAAGAACCTGCCCCGAATACATTTTCGTTTAATTCACCGTACGGCGCATGTGCTTCGTGCGATGGACTTGGGGAGCATAAGGATTTTGATGAACGGTTGATTATTCCAAACGTCAAACGTTCTATCAATGAAGGTGGAATTGCTCCATTCGGAAAGCCGCGCTCAACGTGGATTTTCAGTCAATTAAAAGCGGTGGTTGCCCATTATGGTTTCACTTTCGATACGCCGTTGCATAAAATATTGAGTAAGTGCCGCGAAGTTGTATTCTTCGGCTCAAAAGAGAAGTTTGAAGTTCCGTACGTATTTTCTTCGGGAAGACAAGTAACATACTCACATCGCTTTGATGGAATTTTTACCATTCTCAAACATCAATATTCAAATTCTCCAACTATTCGAATGCGCGAACGTGCTGAAGCGTATATGCAAACAACGATGTGCAGCGAATGTAACGGCGGACGGTTGAAAGGAGAAAGTCTTGCAATAAAACTCGTTGATGTGAAAACTGAACAGCGATATACCATTGACGATGTTGTAAAAATTTCTCTCAGCGATGCAAGAGAATTATTGCGAACGCTTCAACTTTCCAAGCGTAAAAAATTGATTGCAGAATTACTGTTGAAAGAAATCAATGAGCGTTTGGATTTTTTGCTCAATCTTGGTCTCAATTATCTTTCACTCGATAGAACAGCTCGAACACTTTCCGGCGGTGAATCGCAGCGTATTCGTCTTGCAACGCAAATCGGAGCGCAATTGCGTGGAGTGCTCTATGTCCTCGATGAACCGAGTATCGGTTTGCATCAACGCGACAATTTACAATTGATTCAATCGTTGCAATCATTGTGCGAATTAGGTAATACGATCATCGTAGTAGAACACGATAAAGAGATTATGGAACGCGCGGATTACATTATTGATTTAGGCCCCGGCGCGGGCGAACACGGAGGGAAAATTGTTGCACTCGGAAAACCAAATGCGTTACAAGTTGCGAGTTACGAGTTACAAGTTTCAAGTAGAGTGCAGAGAGTAGAAAGCAGAGAAACAACTTACGATGTACGATTTACAGATTTCGATTCTCCATCCATAAACCACAAGCCACAAGCAACAAACCATCACTCTCTAACGTTTGAATATTTAGCAAACTCCCGACTCATTGACGTTCCAAAAGTGCGACGCAAAGGAAACGGAAAATTTTTTTCGTTAAAAGAATGTTCTGGAAACAATTTGAAAAAGATTGATGTAAGATTTCCTTTGGGAACATTTATATGTGTAACAGGAGTCAGCGGTTCCGGAAAATCTACGCTTGTTTCCGAAACGTTGTTCAGAATTTTATCACGCGAGATTTATCAATCGAAAGAAGTTCCGCTTCCGTATAAAAAAGTTTCCGGAATTGATAACATTGATAAAGTAATTGAAATTGACCAATCGCCAATCGGAAGAACGCCGCGCTCCAATCCTGCAACATACACGGGATTGTTCACATTCATTCGCGATTTATTTGCTCAACTTCCCGAATCGAAAATTCGCGGATACAAACCCGGAAGGTTTAGTTTCAACGTGAAAGGTGGACGATGTGAAAACTGTGAAGGAGATGGCATTAAAAAAATTGAAATGAATTTTCTTCCTGATGTATATGTTACCTGTGAAGTCTGCAACGGCAAACGCTACAACAGAGAAACGCTCGAAGTTCTTTACAAAAGTAAATCCATCGCCGAAGTTCTGGAAATGACAGTGGAAGATGCGCTTGCGTTTTTCGATGAACATTTGCCGATGAAACGCAAATTACAAACGCTCGACAATGTTGGACTTGGCTATATTCGTTTGGGACAGCAAGCAACAACACTTTCCGGCGGTGAAGCGCAACGTGTAAAACTTTCTTCCGAACTTTCCAAAATCGGAACGGGAAAAACGTTGTACATTCTCGACGAACCAACAACGGGATTACACTTTGAAGATATTCGCGTTCTGCTTTCCGTTTTGAATAAACTTGTGGATAAAGGAAACACGATTATCGTCATCGAACACAATCTCGATGTCATAAAAACCGCCGATTATATTATTGATTTAGGTCCCGAAGGAGGCAATGGTGGAGGAAGAATTATAGCCAAAGGAACTCCCGAAGAAATTATAACTGTGAAAGAAAGTTATACGGGAAAGTTTTTGAAAGAGGAATTGAACTGATAAACATTCATACATACAGAACAAATTATATTCGTATCGAACCGCGAAATCCTCTCGAAGCATAATACGATTCCGCGCCGTTGTGATATACAAAGACTGTATCGTAGCGACGGTCGCAGAATAGTGCGCCACCGAGTTCTCTGATATTGGCAGGTGTTTTCACCCAACTCGAAGTTTTTGTATCGAACGATCCAAGTGTTTGCAATACGCGGTATTGTACTTCTGTGAAAATTTCAATCCCCATTGCAGCAGCCATATCCGTCACATTATTTTTGGGTTTATGTTCCTTTCTTGATTCCAACGCTTCTCGGTCGTAGCAAAGACTTCTTCGTTCTTTCGGACTTTCCGAAGAACAATCGCACAAAATATACTCATCTGTTTTTTTGTCATAACCAATAACATCGGGTTCGCCGCCGGTTCTTTCCATTTCATTCAGCGACCACAGTTTTTCGGGATTCGCTTCTAATTTTGCTTCAACTTTATTCCATTCAATTCCTTTATGGCGGTTTATATTTTTCTCAAAACGGGATTTCAATGTATTGAGGAGTTCCTCGCATTGTTTTGCAGATAATTGTTTTTTCATTCTAATGGTGTTGTTTCTTATTAACCGATTCTCCTTACTTCCTTAAAATCTTTTCCATTGCTCTTCCTTTTGCAAGTTCATCCACCAGTTTATCCATAGAGCGAATTAGTCGCATCAGTTTGTCTTCGGTTTCTTCCACTCGATAGCCACAAATTACACCTGTTATTTTTGGAACATTGGGATGAATTTGCGGAGCCTGAGCAAAAAATTTTTCCAAATCAGTTTTCTTGTTTATTACCTGTTGCAGCATTTGCTTGTTATATCCCGTAAGCCAGAAGAGAACGTCATCAAACTCTGCTTTTTTGCGTCCTTTTTTCTCCTTAGGAAAATTTTCAATCAGTGGAAAAATGTTTTGCACGTACCAAAAAATCTAAAACCTAAAACCTAAAACCTATTTCAACAATCAGAATTCCAATGAAAGCGAATTACCATCGTACAACAAATCCACTCGATAACGTAATGCCATCTACGTGAATATCTGATATGTATTTTCCAGCAGGAAAATCTGAGGATGGAGAAGTGGAAAACGTATTTATTGCTTCAAATTGTGCATCGCGGAATTTAATTTCGGAACGAACCCCAATCATCTCGGTAAAAAAATATTCTACGCTGTTCGTAACGTGAATTCCGATTCCGATGGAAGATGAACGTACTGACGGAAAGTCGTTGACGCTGAAATTTCTTTTTCCCCAATAAACTCCAACGCCGCCGCCGACATTCCAGAAAAATTTTTCGCTACTGATGGGAATAGAAAAATAACTGCTAAATTCGATTGGAACTATCGTAAATCCGTCGCGAATGGTGTACGAAGATAATGAATATTTTTTTTCAAGAACAAGGTGCTCAATAGTTATTCCGGCAATAAAATTTTTATCGATGAAATTCTTTCGTGCGTCTATTCCAAAACCTACAATGTTTTCAAACGTGCGGAATGTTGCATCATCAAACGGGATTGACGGATAGAACTTTGCCTCGTTTGTATAAGAAGAAAAAGCACAAACAGTAATTGTTTGTGCTTCACTTCGTAAGAAATTCAGTAATGTTGCAGTAAAAAGAACTGCAAGAATTTTTTTCATTGATTAACGGAAAAATGTATCTCTGTTATCAATAATAGTCGCTTCCGTTTTCAGATTTTGAAGCCATTCGTTCATAAATTTGCTACGCTTAGAATCATATAATTGCTTTCGCAGAGTTTCTTTTTCTGCAGCGAACGATGCGGAATCAAACGGAGTTCTGTTGAGAACGTGAATAATAAAAAATCCACGGTTGGGACTTTCAACGATAGAAGAAATATCTCCTTTGTTCATTGGTGAAACTGCTCCGAGAAAATACAAATCGCGCCCGATGCCCGTAACCGAACCGTTGAGTGTGAACGCATTTGCTTTGAGTACATTGAGCGTTGTATCAAACGTTTTCAATTTTCCTAATGAATCTCCTGCTGAAAGTTTTGCGCGAAATTGTTCTACCGTAGGTTTCAATCGTTCCATCTTTTTCGCACGTAATGTTCGCGCTTTTAAACTTGCTTCAATTTCATTGAACGGTTTTGTTCCTTCTTCGCGAATATCTATAACCTTGAAAACACCGTTTCCTTGTTGCGTTGAAATAATATCAGAAATAACTGTAGAATCATTCTCGAATGCGAATCGCACTAATCTCGAATGTTGTCCAATACCGGGAACAAATGTACTTTTCTTATTGAAGGAAGCAGTTTTACGAACTTCTCTGTTCATCATTTTTGCGACGCTGTCAAAACCTATTTCCAAAGCACTTTTGTGAAAGTTTTGCACTTCTTTCTCTACGTCATTTCTGGTTTTTGCGCTCGGTTCAATTTTCATCACGATGTCAGAAATTTTTAATGCTCTGTTATCATTGCCGGTTACTTTGATGATATGCAAACCGAATTGTGTGCGAACAGGACCGACAATTTCATTCCGTTTTGCCTTGAACGCTGCGTCTTCAAATGGTTTTACCATTCTTCCTTTTCCGAACCATCCTAAATCACCGCCGCTACTTGCTGAACCATCAGCTGAATATTGCGAAGCAAGTTTTGCAAAATCTTCACCTTTCTTTGCACGCTGATACACCTCTTGAGCAAGTTTTTTAGTTGCAAGTGAATCTTCACCGAATTTGAGAAGGATATGACTTGCGCGGATAAATTCTGTCGTATCATTTTTTTCTTCTACAATTTTGATAAGATGAAATCCATCGAAATCTTTTATGGGACCAACGACATCGCCAATTGCTGCACTGAAAATTGCATCTTCACGGTCTTTACTAAGTTCACCGTGTTTAAAAAAAACATCGGATACGGGAACGTCAGAATAGTGTTTCTGTAATTCGATAAAATCTTCTCCGTTGTTTGCTTTTCGTTTTATATCTTCAAAATCTCTCAACACTGCATTCGTATCTTCAAGAGTCGGCTCTTCTTTAAAAAGAACATATGCTAACCGACGAGATGGCTCTTGTCGGTATTCATCACTGTGTTCCCGAAAAAACGTTTGAACGTCATCGTCGCTAACTGCAATACTATCTTTTACCAGCACATTTGGGTCAAACAAAATATATTCCGCATCAAGATGAATATTCTGCTCGGAAAATTTTTGAACAACTTCTCCTTCGGAAACAAAAATAGATGACATCAATGCGCTTTGCACTTTTTCCTGCAGCCGCATTTGTCGTAGTGTTTGTTCCACTTGCATTATGATTGTTTTATTTCGAGGGTCTTTTAATGCAGTTTCATATTGGTCACGGTTTAAATTTCCAGTAGAATCAATAAATTGTTGCGTAAGAAATTGCGGAGGATTATTTCCAAATACCCATTCTCTGATTTCGTCGTCATTCACTGAAAGTCCAATACGTTCTGCTTCTTGTTTGAGTAGTTCTTCGTTCACGACGCTATTAAACAATTGCTCGCGTACATTTTCTACTTGGCTTTCATCGAGTTCTTTTCCTTCGTTTTGTTGCTTCTGCTGTTCAATTGCTTGGTTCAGCTTTGCAGCGAATTCTTCATACGAAATCTCCGTATCGTTAATCGTTACTAACGCACTGTACTTTCCGCTTCGACCTTTGCGTCCCGTAATGTCCATTCCCCAATCAAGAACAATATAAATAATAAAAATACCGGCAAAAACGGCAAAAGCGGTAGTCATTCTATCGCGAATTTTTGTCATTAAAGGCATACTTAAAAACTTTCTATTTAAAAAATTGAGGAAAAAAATAGTGAAAAATCAATGATTCGCCAACGAAATGAGAGAGAGTTTTTTTATTCTGCAGAAAGGAATAATTTTTTTAGGGAATGGAAATCGCAAAGCGAAACTACGTTCTTTTTTTCTTGTGGAAAAATGCGTTGTAATGATGGAGGAAGTGAAATTTTTTCCCCGATTGCTTTTTCAACCACTTCTGGAAATTTACCATAATGCGCTGTTGCGGCAACGATAAACTGCTGATTGCTGACTGCTAAATTTTTTGAACGTTTTCTTGCTGCGCAAACTCCAACAGCAGTATGCGGGTCGAGAATATAATTCTTTCGCAGGTACGTTTCTCTGATTTCATTCAGTGTTTCTTCATCGGAAATCGCCATCGCATCAATATCGCTTTTCATTTTCTGAACATCATTTCCGTACAGAAATTGCATACGCGTTACATTGCTTGGATTTCCCACGTCCATTGCGTTGGAATATGTTTGAACAGATGAACGCGGCGAATATATTTCTGTAGAAAAATATTCGGGAACAACATTGTTTGCATTCGTTGCAGCAATACATCGAATTGGTAATCCCATATGTTTTGCATACAATGCTGCAGTCAAATTTCCGAGATTTCCACTTGGAACAACAATATTAATATTCGCGTCAATCTGCGTAGAACGATGTGGCTTCTTGAATTGTGAATAAGCCCAAACAAAATACACAAGTTGCGGAATCAATCTTCCGAGATTAATCGAGTTTGCAGTTGTCATATTTTTTTTCACGACAAGTTCCAAATCTGCTAATGCTTGCTTCACGAGTTTCTGGCAATCATCGAATGTTCCTTCCACTTCGATTGCATGAATGTTTTTGCCGAGCGTTGTGATTTGTTTTTCTTGTAACGGAGAAATTTTGCCCGATGGATATAAAACGTACACAGTAATATTCGGAACGTTGTAAAATCCGTTTGCGACGGCACTTCCCGTATCACCCGACGTTGCAACTATGATAGTGATTTCTTTTTTTTCTTGTTGTAAAAAATACGAAAGCGCTTCTGCCATAAATCGCGCGCCGATATCTTTAAATGCGAGCGTTGGTCCGTGAAATAATTCGAGCAGAAACAAATGTTCTTCTAATTGTACAAGCGGAATTGGAAAATTTAACGCGCGAGAAATAATTCTTTGCAAATCGGTTTTTGGAATTTCATCAATAAATTTTGATATAATTTCAAAACTGATTTCATGCAGAGAAAGATTTTCTAATTGAGAAAGCAAAGCAGGAGAGATGCGAGGTATATTTTCAGGAACAAACAAACCTCCATCGCTTGCAATGCCGGATAATAATGCATCACGAAATGATACCGATGGTGATTGTTTGTTTACACTAAGAAATTTCACTGGATAAAATATTCACGTGAAATAAAACGAGTGGAAAAAAGTGATAGTGGAATGGAGTTTTAGAGAAATGATAAAAAAAACTCTAACACTTCACTACTGTAAAACAGAGGAGATATTTCATTATGAATGTAATGACAATAATACTGTCAAACCTCTCTTGCTCCGCTCATATTTATTTTCGAGATATACGCTTCGGATTTTATTTTTGCAACTTTGGAAAATGTTTTTATCATCTCGTTTGCAATCTTTTTCGCTTTTGCAGGTGAATCTGCAATTGCAAATAATGATGGTCCAGAACCGGAAATCGAACAACCCAACGCTCCGCTTTCTATTGCAGATTGTTTTACTTCGTCAAATGCAGGAATAAGTTTTTTTCGCACCGGTTCAATCAACACATCTTCAACGCATTTGCCGACGAGGTTTGCATTCCCTTCGATTAATCCTGAAATCAATCCGCCGAAATTTCCACATTGAATTACTGCCGCTTTCAAATCTACAATGCGTGATAAAATGTTGCGCGCTTCTTCCGTGCGAATGACGATATGCGGATGAACAACAACCCAATGTAAAATATTTTTTACCGGAATTTGCACTACATCGAGAGGATAATAACTACGAATAAGGCACACTCCGCCAAGTAATGATGGAGCCGCATTATCCGCATGAGGAGCACCGCTCGCCATTCGCTCTCCTTCGACAGCGAAACGCAACAAATCTACTTTCTTCAACGGTTTTTTGAGAAAAGAATTGATAGCCAGAACCGATGCAACACTACTTGATGCGGAACTTCCTAATCCAGAACCAATTGGCATGAGTTTATTCAACATCATTTTAACGCCAAAATCGGGTTTGAATTCGTCCAACATCAATTGCGCTACGTATGCGGCAACATTATCCGATGGATTGATAGGAACATCTTTCACTGAGGTCTTCACCGAAAATGAAAGTGTGCATTCTTTTGTTTTTTCTGCAACGACAATATCGCCGGGTTTATCAATTGCAAGACCAATCGCATCGAATCCTGAACCAAGATTAGAAATTGTAGCGGGAGCAAAAAATTTTACTAAACGTTTGTTCATAGGTGGAACTTTTCTTATTGTTGTTTAAAAACGGTTTTAATAAGAGAATATTCTTTTAATTAACCAAACATTGAAAAAATTGTCACGCTTTCATTAATACGGCAAATAATGCACCAGTTTTAATACATCCGAAAATACTCCCATTGCAGTTACGTCTGCTCCAGCACCAGGTCCCTGAATAACCAGCGGTGTTTTGGAATATCGCTTTGTGGAAAAGGTAATCACATTATCGCTTCCTTTGGTTGATGCAAGCACGTGTTCACGTGGAATGTTTTTCAATATTGCAAACGCTTTATTTCCTTCGACAATTCCGATATAGCGAAGAACACAATTCTTTCGAGTAGCTTTTTCAAATCTCTGTTGAAAATCTCTATCGAATCGGGAAAATTTTTGCAATAATTCATTCGAGAATTTTTCTCTACGCAGTAGAAACGGCACAAGATTTTCGTAACGAACATCGCGAAGTTCCATCGTTTGACCTGTTTGCCGCGCAAGAATGAGAAGTTTTCGTGCAACGTCTTGTCCTGATAAATCATCGCGCGGATCTGGTTCAGTGTAACCGTGTTCAAATGCTGATTGCAACATTTCACTGAACGGAATATTTCCATCGTAATTATTGAATAAATAACTCAACGTTCCCGAAAACATTCCTTCGATTTTCAATACTGTATCACCGCTTGTAATTAAATCGTGCAGTGTGGAAATAATCGGGAGTCCCGCGCCGACATTTGCTTCAAAGAGAAAATATTTTTGTTTTCGCTTCAATAATTCAATGAATGCGGTATATTGTTTCAACGGAAGAACATTTGCTCGTTTGTTCGGCGTTACGATGTGCATATTTGCGTTGACGAAACCAGCGTATTCTTTCACAATATCATCGCTCGCCGTATTATCAACGAGCGCAACATTCACCAATTCAAGCGAAGAAATTTTATGAACTAGCTGTTGAACATTCATAATGTTTGCAGAAGTTTCAAGTTCTTCTTTCCATCGAGAAAGGTTTATTCCTTCACGCTGAAGAATAAATTTCCTGCTATTCGCAATACCAATCACTCGGATATCGTATCCTTCGTTGAATAATGATTGTTGCTGCTGATGTACTTGTTCAAGAAGCGCTTTCCCGATATTCCCAACGCCAAAAACAACGAGAGAAAGCCGTTTTCGTTTTTCAAAAAATGCTTGGTGAATAACGTTCAGCGCGCGTGTTTTATTTTTTTCATCAATCACAAACGAAATATTTCTTTCCGATGCTCCTTGCGCAATGGCAGAAATGTTGATATTATTCATTCCGAGCGATTGAAAAACTTTTCCCGAAACGCCAGGAGTTCCTTTCATTCCTTCACCAACAACTGCAACAATTGTTTGCTGTTGTTTTTCATCAAGCATCGTAAGTTTGTTTTGCAATTCGAGATGAAATTCTGTTCCAATCGCTCTTCGTACTTTCATTGCATCGTTCGTTGCAACTGCAAAACAAATCGTGTGTTCCGACGATGCTTGCGAAATTAAAATCACATTCACGGAATTTGCTGCAAGCGAATGAAATAATCGTTCTGCTGTTCCCGGAACTCCAACCATACTCAATCCGCGCAACGTGAAAAGCGTACAATCATCAACAGACGTAATTCCTTTCGCAACATCATCAAACGGTTTTGATTTTCGCGAAATCATTGTTCCCGGCGCATTTGGATTGAACGTATTTTTGATAACAATCGGAATATTTTTTGCAATCGCAGGAGCGATGGTTGCAGGATGTAATACTTTTGCGCCAAAGTACGAAAGTTCCATTGCTTCTTCGTACGACATTTGCGAAAGAACAAAAGCGGATTGAACAGCGCGCGGGTCAGCAGAAAGAACGCCATCAACATCTGTCCAAATTTCAATCGTATTCGCCTGTAATGCTGCACCGATAATAGCTGCAGTGTAATCGCTCCCGTTTCGTCCGATTGTTGTTGTGCGTCTATCTTCCGTTGACGCAATGAATCCTGTGACAATGGGAATGATTGTTTTCTTGTTTGAAAAAAGTTGAGAAAAATATCGTTTCGTTTTTGTATTCGTTTGCTCGAATAAAATATTTGCGTGTGTGAATTGGTCATCGGTAACAATAATTTCTCGCGCATCAACACAACACGATGCAGTTTTTGTTTTGAGAAATTCTGAAATAATCAATGCAGACAAACGCTCGCCGAAACTTGCTGTCAAATCAAGAGAGCGCCGAGGACAATCGTGCAGTAAATGTATTCCACGTAAAATATCTTTCAAATCTAAGAGCATTTTCTCAATGAGTTTTCGCGCGGAATTCTTTTTCCCGACGAGTGCATCGAACGCATCTAGATGTCGCTTTGAAATTGTGCGAAACAGCGATTGGTATTGTTCATTTCCTTTTTCAGAAAGTGAAGCACATACAAGAAGTTGATTTGTGATTCCCTGAAAAGCAGAAACGACGACAATAACTTTTTCTTTTTTGATTGCAGAAAGAATGATGTTTGCGACTTCTCGGATAACTTTTGGCGATGCAACCGATGAACCGCCGAATTTGAGAACTTTCATAAAATATTCTAATTTTAACTTTTGTAAATATAGTAATTTGTTCGTAGTCAGTAGTCAGAAATCAGTTGTCCGTAGTACGGAAAAGAGAAATTTTTTTTAGGAATTCCATCTTTCCTCTAATAATTTAAAATAGAAAATGTAAAATTGTCTATATTCACCTTAACTTTTAAACTCCAATGGAAACTACACTTCCCAGATTATATTTACTCGATGGAATGGCGATTGCTTATCGTTCGTATTATGCGTTCATTACCAATCCGCTCCGAACATCAAAAGGCGAAAACGTCAGCGCATTGTTTGGTTTTGCAAATACGTTATTCAAAATTTTAGATAGCGACAAACCGGAATATTTCGCCGTCGTGTTCGATACGAAAGAGCCGACGTTTCGTCATAAAATGTATGATGCATACAAAGCGACGCGACAAGAAATTCCAGAAGAACTTATTCCTCAACTCGACCAGTTGCGGGATTTGGTTCGCGCATTCAACATTTCCGTTCTCGAAATGCACGGTTACGAAGCCGATGATATTATGGGAACGCTTGCTCGCAAAGCGGAGAAAGAAAAAATTCTCACGTATCTTGTTACCGGCGATAAAGATTTTATGCAACTAATTTCGCCGTTTATCAAAATGTTGAAGCCGGGAAATGCAAACGCTGAATGGGAAATTATTGATAATGCCCACGTGCTGGAAAAATTCGGCGTACCTCCTTCGCAGGTGATTGATGTGCTTGGTTTGATTGGCGATAAAGTGGACAATGTTCCCGGCATTCCCGGCGTTGGCGAGAAAACTGCGATTCCACTCGTGCAGCAATTCGGCAGTATTGAAAACATTCTTACAAATATTGATAAAATTGAAAAAGCAGCGGTGAAAAAAAAATTTGAAGAACACAAAGCGCTTGCATTGCTTTCCAAAGAACTCGTAACGATTGATATCAATGTTCCTCTTGATGTAGATATTCACGAACTTAAAGCGAAAGAAAGAGATGTTGAACAACTTACAAAGTTGTTCACGCAGTTTGAGTTTAAGAATCTTCTGAAAAAAGTTACGAGTAACGTGTTACGAATTACAAATGAGAAAATAGATAACTCAAAACTTGTAACTCGTAACTCGCAACTTGAAACAGACGAAGATATCTCTTTCGATGTTGCAAAATTTGAAAAGACGACTGATATTACTAATGATGAACATAAGTATCATTTAGTTACGACGGAAAAAGATTTTTTGAAATTGTGTGAGAAACTTTCCAAGGCAAAACAGTTTGTATTCGATATGGAAACAACTTCGGAAAATGCGTTGGATGCGGACGTTGTCGGCGTATCGTTTTGTATGAAAGAGAGGGAAGCGTATTACGTTGCGGTTGAGTTTGTTCCTTCAATTGAGAAAGATGGCGGAGAAGAAATACAAGATTTATTTTCGACCAAGAAGAAAGTAGTTAGTAGTCAGAAGTCAGTAGATTCAAAATCGCCCACTCCACATCTCACATCTCAAATTACTATTGAGTCTGTGAAGAAATATCTCCAACCAGTTTTTGCAAACGAAAAGATTTTGAAGATTGCACAGAATGCAAAGTACGATGCGCATGTGTTGGCGAATTATGGGATTGTAACAAAGGGAGAAATTTTCGATACGATGATTGCGCATTTTGTTTTTCGGAATAACTCGCGGCACGGATTGGATTCGCTTGCGTTGGAATTTCTCAATTACAAAATGATTTCGTTTGATGATTTGCTCGGAACGGGACGAGAGAAAAAAAAGATTTGGGAAATTCCGTTCGAAAACATTTGCGAATACTCGTGTGAAGATGCTGATATGACGATGCGATTGTATAATGTGTTGAAAGAAAAATTGAAGAATGAAAAAACCACTAATTCTGTCATTCCGAGCGAAGCGAGAAATCTCCTTACAGTTTGCAACAATGTTGATTTCCCACTCGTTTTTGTTCTTTCTGAAATGGAACGCGCGGGACAAAAACTCGATACAAAATTTTTGAGTGAGTTATCGAAAGAATTGGAACGCAATCTTAAAAACATCGAGCAAGACATTTACCAATTCGCCGGAGAAACGTTCAACATCAATTCGCCGAAACAATTGCAAGATATTTTATTTGTAAAACTCGGATTGAAATCGTCGCGGAAAACGAAAACAGGATTTTCTACGGCAGAAGATGTGTTGGAAGATTTGCGCAACGAACATCCGCTCATCGAAAAACTTTTGGAACACCGTACAATGTACAAACTCAAGTCCACGTATGTTGATGCGTTGCCAAATCTCATCAATAAAAAAACGGGACGCGTGCACACTTCCTACAATCAAGTTGTTGCCGCGACTGGAAGATTATCGAGCAGCGAACCGAATTTGCAAAACATTCCGATTCGTACAGAAGTCAGTCGTTCGATTCGGAAAGCGTTTATTACGGATGACGGTTGGAGAATTCTTTCCGCAGATTATTCGCAAATCGAACTGCGCATTATGGCGGATATGAGCGGCGATGAGGGATTGCAAACAGCATTTCGGAATGGAGAAGATATTCATAGAGCAACAGCGGAGAAATTATTTGCGAGTTCTTCGATTGATACTCGCGAACAACGACGGCGTGCTAAGGAAGTGAATTTCGGGATTATGTATGGTATGGGACCGTTTGGCTTATCGCAGAGTTTGCAAATCCCACAGAATGAAGCGAAGGAGATTATTACGAAATACTTTGAGCGATTTCCGAAAGTGAAACAGTTCATTGAGGATACGAAAGCATATTGTCGGCGCACGGGTTATGTAGAAACACTGCTCGGTCGGCGACGGTATCTTCCTGATATTAATAGTAAGAATGGAAGTATTCGCTCGAATGCAGAACGACAAGCGATTAACGCGCCGATTCAGGGAACTGCGGCGGATATGATTAAGTTGGCGATGATAAAAATCTATGAGAAAGTTGCGAGTTACGAGTCGCGAGTTACGAGTTATGAATCACGAATTACGAACCACGAGTTACGAATGTTGCTGCAAGTTCACGACGAACTTGTTTTTGAAGTTGCGGAAAGCGTAGAGCATAGAGCAAAGAGTTTAATTTTGGATTGTATGAAAAATGCTTTGCCGCTTTCCGTTCCGGTGGAAGTGGAAATTGGAAGCGGGAAGAATTGGTTTGATGCGCATTGATTTCATTTTACATTTTATATTGAACATTTTAGATTGATTATTTTCAAAATTCAAAAGCAGTCATTCCGAAACCACATTTATGTGGATGAGGAATCTCTTTTGAAGTTGTCGAGGTTGAAAAAAGATTTCACAACTCTTTAAGTATATTTTCGCCCGAAAATTACTCCGCGTTACTCTGCGAAAAACTTTGAGCGACTTTGCGGTTAAACAACATTTGCATTTAACCGCGAAGTAACGCAAAGTCAAACACAAAGTTTCGCAATGACGATAGAGAAAAAAGATTTAATACTCTTGCACTATAAAGCAGAATATGCTTGAGTAATTTATTTTCTCGTTCTAAAAATGAGCATCAATCCGAACAGAATAAGCGCGATTGGCCAATACACTCGCACGTAATTCCACACATCGAAACTGTCAATGTAACCGTATTCTTCGAGGAGAAGCAGTGTTCCGATTCCACTGAGGAAAAATCCAGGAATGAGCGGAACAAATGAACGTGGTTCGGTAAGCGCAACCATCAAAAAAGAAAACCCTAAAATGATGAAGATGATGGGAACAAATGTGTGAAAATGAACTTCAAAAAAATCGAGTGAGCGAAGAAGATTATAGAGTGCGAATAGAAACAGCGTAGTTCCGAAAAAAACTTTGCCGTTTTCATTTTTCTTGAATCCTCTAAGATACATATCACCACTCCAAATTGTTAGAAGTCCCCAAAGAAAGATATCCCAACGTAGTTCGATGATGTGAAATTGTTTAAGCAAAAGAAATGAACCAATGATTATTAGGAGCACTCCAAATACTGAAAACCGAAGACTCATATTTTCCAGTGCAAGTTTTTAATGTATAACGTTCGAGAAATATTTTTGAAATTCATCTACAATTATGTTCTTTTCGTTATCAGCATCACACCCAAAATAATCATTACAACTGCGATTGCGGATACTCCCCAGAAACTCCAGAATGTCCACCACGCAAATTCGAGAAGATTTTTAAAGAGAAATGCGGAGCCAAGAAAAATCATTACTAATCCCATTACCGTTGAACTGTTTGACTGTTGCGGTGGCGTAGGCGCGCTTTCAGAAATGATATGATATGGATTATTCGGAATAATGAACCAAGCAATCACATAAAGTAATATTCCGGAGCCGCCCAGTAGTGTAAGCAGAACCCAAACTAAACGAACGATAGACGGGTCAATGTTCAAATATTCAGCAACACCGCCGCAAACTCCGGCAATCATTTTTTCTTGACGCGAACGAAACAAACGTTTTGTTCCTTGCGTATAATCGTTAGACATATTGTATCTCCAAAAACGTTGTAAAATATATAAGTAATCTTTTAGACTTATGCATAGGAGAAAAAGTTACGAGTGGAACGTAATTTTTATACCGTGTTTAATTCATTCTCGTTACCACAAAATCCACAAAACCGGACAGCGATTGTTTGCTGGGCGAGTTTGGAAATTGCCGTAAAATATCTTTTGCATTTTCAGCATACTCCATTGATTTCCGCGTTGCGTATTCAATGCCGCCGTATTCATTTACAAAATTGGAAACAGTTAACGCGCCAGTTTTATCTGCTCCATTCTTTATGATTTTCAGAATTGTATTTGCTTCCGTTCTCGGCGCTTTTTCAAGTGCGTGAATAAGCGGCAACGTAATTTTCTTGTCTTTCAAATCTGCGCCGCCGGTTGGTTTTCCCGTAATGCTTTTCTTTCCGACAAAATCGAGCAAGTCATCGCGGATTTGAAAAGCAAGTCCGAGATTTTCTCCGAAGTTCCGCATTGCATTTCTGTATTCGCCATTGTTCGAACCAGCCGCAGCACCAATTTCTGTACATGTGGAAATCAAGGACGCAGTTTTATCGGAAATAATTTTGAAATACGTTTTTTCATCCACGCTCAAACTTCTGCTCTTTTCGATTTCTAAAATTTCTCCCTCGCTCATTCGCCGAACAGAATCGCTCATAATTTTTAAGAAGACAAAATCATCGTTGTCGAGCGAAAGCAGTAATCCTTTTGCGAGAAGAAAATCTCCCATCAACACAGCGGCTTTATTTTTCCAAACGAAATTGATGGAAGGAAGTCCGCGACGCGTGTTTGCTTCGTCAATAACATCATCGTGAATCAACGTTGCTGTGTGAAGAATTTCTACTAATGCTGCGCCGCGATATGTTCGTTCGTTCACTCCGCCGCAGAGTTTGCTGCAGAGAAGAACTAAAATCGGTCGCATCTTTTTTCCTTTTTGTTTTAAGATGTAGCGTGTAATAGTATCAACGAGAAATATTTTCGAACGCATTGCATTGCGAAAAACATCTTCAAACGTTTTCAGTTCTTTTTCGATTGGTGTTGCTATTTCTTTGAGATTCATCTTTTCTATTACTATTAACTACGAATGACAAATTACTAATTACCAATGATAGTCATTAGTAATTTGTCATTGGTCATTTGTTGGTGTAATTCAAACGGGTGCTTCTTTCTTCCGATGTACAATCGCCGATATCCAAATACTGATTTCATATAAAATTAACATAGGCGCTGCGAAAACTGCCATCGTTACAACATCTGTTGTCGGTGTGAGTATTGCGGCAAGAATGAGTATTGCAACGATGGAATGTCTGCGGTAGTGGCGCATAAATGCCGGAGTTACAATTCCAAACTTCGAGAGGAAATACGAAATCATTGGCAACTCAAAAATCAAACCGGAAAGCAACACCATTTGAAGGACGAAACCCATATAATCGCCGACAGAAATCAGGTTTTGAATATGGTGCGAACCGAATGTTGCGAAAAATTGCAGCATATACGGAAGCATCAGAAAATAAGAGAACGCAACTCCTCCAAGGAAACAAAACGTTGTGAAAAAAACTACGCCCGTAAAATATTTCCTTTCTTTCGAGTACAACGCCGGAACAATAAACATCCATATTTGAAAAAGCAGCCACGGTGAACTGAGAATGATACTTGATACCAACACCACCATCATATACAACGTTATTTGACCGTACGGAACCGTATTGATTAACTGCAACGGAGGGTTTGTTTTCTGTATAGGACCAAGCACAACGTTATTGACAAGGAATTCTGCATAAAAAGCACACAGAATAACTGCAAGGAGAACGCCCATCAGCGCTTTTACAATACGCCAGCGTAATTCTTCGAGATGGTCGAGGAAGGAAAGTTCTTTGTGTTCGGTTTCTATTTCAGGCATTTGATTAGCCACGAATTTCACGAATTGACACTAATTATATTCGTGATAATTCGTGCAATTAGTGGCAAAAATAATTATTGATACAACGGAAATTGCAAACACAACGCTTTCACTTTTTCTGCAACATCGGCATACACTTTTTTATTTCCGACATTACGCAATACGTCATCAATCAATTCGGCAACGATTTCCATTTCGCTTTCTTTCATCCCCCGCGTTGTAATTGCGGGAGTTCCGATACGAATGCCACTAGTAATCAATGGCGATTCAGTATCAAACGGAACAGCATTTTTATTCACCGTAATTCCGCTTTCGTCCAACGCTTCCTGCGCGGATTTTCCCGTCAGTTTTTTATTGCGCAAATCAATCAGCATCAAATGATTATCTGTGCCGTTGGAAATAATATTGTAACCGAGTGCGAGCATTTTTTTTGCAAGCGCATTTGCATTTGAAATAATTTGCTTCGCGTACGTTTCAAAACCCGGTTGCAAGTTTTCTAAAAATCCAACTGCCTTCGCCGCAATCACGTGCATCAACGGTCCGCCTTGAATTCCCGGAATCACCATCGAATCCAAAAGTTCGCTCATCATTTTTGTTCGTCCGCTTTTTGGCGCAACAAGTCCGAACGGATTTTCAAAATCTTTTCCAAGTAAAATCAAACCTCCGCGTGCCCCTCGCAATGTTTTATGCGTCGTCGAAGTTACAACGTGGCATTGCGGGAGCGGGTCATTCAATAATTTTTTTGCAATCAATCCCGCGGGATGAGCAATATCGGCAAACAAAAACGCGCCGACTTTATCCGCAACAACACGAAACGCTTTGTAATCAATGTTGCGCGAATATGCCGATGCGCCGACGGTAATCATTTTCGGTTTTTCTTTTGTTGCGAGCGCTTCTACTTCATTCATATCAATGAAACCGGTTTCTTTGTTCACGCCATACGCGACAAAGTTGTACAGTTGTCCCGAAAAATTTACCGGCGAGCCGTGTGTTAAATGTCCGCCCTGCGAAAGATTCATTCCCATCACTTTGTCGCCTGGTTTCACGAACGTAAAATACACCGCCATATTTGCTTGTGAACCTGAATGCGGCTGCACGTTTGCATACTCGGCGCCGAAAAGTTTTTTCACACGCTCACGCGCAAGATTTTCCGCAACGTCCACAAACTCGCATCCGCCGTAGTAGCGTTTGCCCGGATACCCTTCGGCGTATTTATTCGTGAGCACGCTTCCCATTGCTTCCATTACTGCTTTGCTGACAAAATTTTCCGAAGCAATGAGTTCGAGTTTTGTGTTTTGCCGCTCGCGTTCATTCTCAAGCGTTTGAAAAATTTCCGAATCAAAATTTTTGATGTTGTGCATAAAATGGTTTGCGATATGAGATTTGGGATTTGAGTTTTGTTCCTCTTCCTCTTTTGGTATCCCGCAATGACGGGATGCTAAAAGAGGGAAGAAGAAATTTGTTATTCGTTAATCGTCATCAGTTGTTTATAATGAATCCGTACGTTGAAAAAATTGGGATAAAAACTACGAATTATTTTTTGCAAAGAAAATGGAGTCCACGTAAAATTTTAAAACACAAAAGCATTTGAAAGTTGCTCAATTTCTTTTGATGACGTGGGCTCCATTTTTAAAAAATTTGTTTTTCTATCGCAAACGATTTATATTTTGTCCGCATTAAAACAACAACGTATGCAACTCTTAAAAAGCCAATACAATATTCTTGCAGAAATTGCTAAAGATTCTTGTGCAATTGTTTTTGGCGCATTGCTCGTAAGCAGTGTTTTTTCACGCGAAACAATTCAGTGGTATTCAGTGCTGATGGGCTTTTGCCTTTACATCGTATTTTTATTTCTCACACTCTTTTTGAAAAGGAAAGGAAACGCAAATGGATAACGTACTCATCATCAGTTCGGGAATTTTACTCATTTTGCTTGCCGTAACGTTTTGGGCGACAATGCAAGACCGCAAACAAAGTAAGCAAGCATAACAACATTAGTAGATAATTTAATTTTACAAGTTTTCAAAAAACTAAAAAACATTTATGAAGTAAAAGATTAGATTTAAAATATAACGCACCGATTGCGTAGTTCTTTTCTGAATAACTGGCAAGTATTTTATGATTATAAGAACAGCAAGATGGTTGCGTCCAGCGATGGACGCGCCTCTTATGTCTTTATAATCAAGTATGCCAGTACTTTCAGAAAAAGACGTTTGATGGAGCGTCCTTTTTACTTTTAAAAATGCTTCTACAATTTCTAACTCAAAAAAATTCTTCAATACGGAAAGTAAAATTTATTATGAAAAAAAATATTATTGTTTTGTGTTTGCTGCTATTTGCTTCACAAGCATTTGGAAAAATCATTGTCTTTGGTGTTGATTTATCAAGTTCATTTCAACCGATGCAAGACCGATATATAGAAAAAATAATGAATGTAATAAGAAGTACAGATGGCAAAGACACTTTCTATATATACAAATTAGATCCAATTCTTTCCCCGGATTACTTATACTCTCTTTTTCCTCCACCTTGTCGGAAAGATACGTGTCCGCCCGATATGACAATAGCTAAATGCTTGCAATTACAATACAAAATTGCGAAAGAATGTGATGAAGAACTTGCTTCTTTTTTAACCACTATTGGTAACGAGAGAGATAGTATAAGAAAAAGTTTAGGGGGTAGAAATGGAAGTGAGATATCTAGAATATTTGAAGGGATAAAAGTTATAGTTGATAGAGTCCCTCTCGCAGATAAGTATTATTTTCTTACAGATGGATTAGAAGTAAATGGATCTTTTAAGGAGGGGGGATTTGATTTTGAACATAGTTGTGAAGGCGGCGAAATAAATCGTTTTTATACATATATGCAAAACAATAAGAACGATTTTATCCCCAAAAACTTAGCGTTGCTAGCGTCAAAATCAATAATAATCTATGGAATTGGTTTACCAATAATAAGCCCAAGTACACTACCCTGTCTAAGAAGTAGTAGTCGACCTCAAATAGAAGCTTCTAAAGTAACAGATCGTATAAAAAAATTATTTGAAGATTACTTTAAGTTGATTAATGTAACAAATTACGAAATAGGGGGACCTTAAGTTAAGTGAGGTTGATTTTTTGTAGTAAATACAAGTTGTTTCAATTTTAAATATATATTTTTTCATAAAAAACAATAATAAGCCATGTTCAAAGTTATTAAACCCGGAAACTATATTTTCACTACAATTTTTATACTTATCATAGCTATTTTCGGCTACCAGAGAGGATTAGGTATGTCACTTGAAGAGAAAGTAGAAGACGGAGTGATCTTTGCTATTATTACAACGGTTGTTTGTCTTGGAATAAGTAAAGTTCACATACACGAATCTCATCGGAACCGTTTTATAAAATATTATCAAAATATAAACGACGAATTGAATATAATTAATGACGAATTAAAGGAAAAGCAGAATATTCAAGATCATAATAACCCCATAGATCCTAAGCTTCAACAAGATATCAATGCTTTAATTTTAAAAAGAGATGGAATAATTAACAAATTAGATATAGATCTAATTATAAACTCATTACCTCCAGATGATGATGATACAAGAAAGCAATTAACTTGGTTGACGATGAAGCAAAATCTTACTGGCGAAGAAAGAACAAAATGGGCAAACAATATCTTAACTGCAACTTTAAAAGATTATAAATTTTGGATCTGGATGGATCGTTTTTGTATAGTTATACTTGTATTTTTGGAGGTTGTACTTTCTGGGGAGGGTGCAGTTAATATTATAAATATATACAATCAGTATAAGATGGTTAACGGTGAGATGAAAGTTATTGGAGAAAATCAATTAATAAAAAATGCAATTTATTCTCTTCCAGGTTTCGTAGCATTCCTTGGAGGGTTATGGGCAAGCCCAATTTTAGAGAAGTTTATCTATGGAGAAAGGGTTGTTTCACCGGGGCTAAAAATAGGCACCGAATATAAAGTTTTTATAACTGCACAAAATGGAAAAGTGGTGAAATCTCCTAATTACACAAATTATGCACAAGGTTCGTTTGTACAACTATTAGCAGATCCATCGCAGGGGTTCCGTTTTGTTAATTGGAGCGGAGACATTCAAAGTGAACAAAACCCGAATGTTATTATGATAGACGGTAATAAAAATATCACTGCTAACTTTGCTGCGCTGGATTAATGAATGCATTTCTTTCCGAAGCCAAGGGTACAATATATATTTGATGAACTATTTCACAAAAAGCCAAGAACTGCTTTTATATGTTTTGCGATAATTATTTCTCTTCCCTTTTTTCTTTTCGGTTTTTTATCGGGAAAATTTATTCATCAAAAAGATTTCGCCATTATTGTAGGCAGTGTTTTGGGTTTGGTAAACGTATTATTTCTTATACTTATCAGTTGGTTCTTGTTAAATATCAAATACATTCTTTATTTTTTCTTCGAATGGCGTAAGATATTAAGCAACGATAAGAAATACACAAATCAAATTGAAGAACTGAATAGTATAAAAAGTAAAATGAAAGATGAACCTGAAGAGCACGTCGGCAAACAAATGATTATTAGTAAAATTGATGATCTCGAGAATCAGAAAAAAGGTAATAGAAGTAAAGTAACCTATGAAGGACTGGTACAATCGATTAACCCAGACGACGAGAATTCCTTCAAAAAGTTAGTGGAGGTTTTTTATTTAGACCCAAAAGGGATGGGAGGGAAAATAGATAGTCTTTTTGATGTTTTAAGAGGTGCAAGAAAGATAAACCGTATAGATTTACTATTGTATATATTTTTATTGTTGTTACTTGTAATTATTGAAATGTTTCCGATAGCGTATTCTTTAGGTATTCCATTGCCTTTTCCCCCCTTAGGTTTTATCGTCTATGCGAGTGTGTTTGTCCTGGCATTTAGTGCTATGTTATTTCCAATCACAAAATGGATTTATTATTATCGTTTTTCGATTGTTGAAGAAGATAATAAGGTTTTCCTTCTTGAAAATAGAGAAAGGTAATGGAAAAAATGCTTGTCAGATTGTTCGCCTCTTTTATTAGTGTATTTCTCTTTTTAACTCCCACAAAATTATTTTCACAAGGACTCACTCGTGATTCAATACTCCATTTTAACTCATCGCCGTATTTTTTAGGAGAGGATTATTCTCGCACACTTGCTACGTCATTAATTTACCTCAATTCAGTTGCCAAGCCGCTTGGCTTCGATTGTATTATTTTACCTACACCGCCAACAAGCGATGATTATTTTTGGGTATTAATACGCTCTCTTGCAATAGGAGTTCAATCAGAAGTTGACACTACACAAGAATTAGTTGACGAACTTAAAAATCGTTGGGACGAAATTCAACCGGTAATAGGAACTGTCGGCAACGATCTTGATTTATTGCTTAAAAAATTACAAAGTGAACGTATGAAAGCAGTAAGAAATCGGGATGGGAAAAAAGCAAAATTCTATTTGGGGTTGTTCAATCGCTTTAAGTCATTAGAGCGTTATGGAAAATTGTTTCACACAATTATTACTTCCGTTAGAAACAATGAAGATTTAATGGAGGCGTTACTTCTTGCTGGGGGTTCACTTCGTATCTATTCCGGTTCACAGGATGCATTGCAGAATTTACTTGACGAAAGCGATGATGAATCTATAAAATCTGCGTTAAGAG
>VGWC01000004.1 GCA_016873775.1 Ignavibacteria bacterium
TATACTGTCCGTGCTTTTGTAAATTTCAAATCCTGTTTCAAATGTGCTGTTGTCTTGCCATTGTAATGTTACTTGTGTTTCTGTAAAATCGGTTATGGTAAGGTTTGTCGGTGCGGGAAACGTAAGAGTAACATTTTTAGTAATGTAACTACTAAAATTATACTGCGATTTTGCTCGCACACGGAAATAATACGTTTGCGAAATAAGAAAAACTCCGCTCAACGTTTTTGATGTAATGTTTGCATTTACAGAATCAACAAGTGTGTAATTTGTTCCGTCTGTTCCTTGCTCAATCAGAAATCCCGTTTCAATTGTGCTGTTGTCTTGCCATTGCAGTGTTACTTGTGTTTCGGTAAAGTCGCTTATGGTAAGGTTGGTGGGAGGATTAAATGTTAACGTGTATGGTTCTGTTTTTGTATATGAACTCACTCTGGTATCAAATTTTGCACGTACGCGATATTTGTAAGTTGTGTTTGTTATGTATGTGCCATTCAGTGTTACAGTCTCTGCATTATTACCAACGGTTGTGTCTTCGGTAAAATTTACTCCATCGTTACTATGCTCAACGTCAAAACTTACTTTCGTGTTCGGGTATGTTGGGCTGTGGTTTATATCCGTCCATTGTAAAGTAACCGCAGCATCAGAAAAAGAAGTAATGCGTAAGTTCTTAACCGGTTTCAATGTATAATCCGGGTCAGCGGGGTTGTTGTTTGCATACTCCTTGCAACTCCAGTTACAAAGGAGGAAGTAAGAAGTAAGAAGGATGAAAACTCGCCGTGGCGAGAGGAAAAGGAAGTTGTTATTCATAAAGTTGTTTTTTTTTGCCACTAATTACACGAATTGGCACGAAAAAAAATCAGTGAAGATTCGCGTTGTATCTGTGTAATTCGTGGTTAATTTTTTTGTTACACATGCAGTTCAATTTCAATATACTCACCTTGTCCTGTTTGAGTTACAGTTCTTCTAATCATTTCAGCAGAGTTCTGTATTCTTCGCAAGTCATTCGACGAAAGCACAATAATCTTCATTGTTCTCCCTTTCAAATTTTGTTGATAGGCAATATTCTGGTCGGCGGTAATAAATACATCAAACTCTTTTTCTGCGAGCGATAGCAATTCCCCGTTTTCATAACTTCCCCAACCAACTTCCTGCGCGGTTTTACAATAATATTCGCCGAGGATGTTCTTTATTTGGCGGGGCACACATTCATCAATCAAGATGCGCATTGCATTGCCTTGTCATATTCTAACTTCCAAGCATTATCTAATGCAGAAATTGCAACTTCGCGGGTTACGGAGGGAAAGCAATCGAGAAATTCTTCGAGCGTATAATCGTTTTCGAGATAATCAAAAAGTGTTTTGAGTGGAACGCGCGTATTCTTAAACACGGGAGTTCCGCCGAGAATATTTGGGTTTGTTGTAATGGGTAAGTTAGTCATAGTGTTATTTTTATTCTTCTCCGCTCAATGAGCATAGACGAATGACACAGATACAACACGGATTTCCACGAATTATATCGGTGAAGGTTCGTGTTTCATTCGTGTAATTCGTGGTTAATTTTTTTGTTACACATTCACCGCTTCAAAACCAATACGGAGATGTTCTTTTGCAGGAAGAGAAAAGTTCAATTTTTCAAATCCGATGACTTTGCCGTTGTTGTCTTTCATCAACACAACTTCATCGGCAGTTTCTTCGCAAACGTATTCTTTGCTTGGTTCATCAAACCAAACCGTGAGCGTGTTGCCTAATTTATCGTAATATACTTTTACTTGGTCCATAATTGTTCGCCTAATTTTATTGAGTTTGTTGGATATGCTGTAATAAGAAAACCGTCGCCGTTGAGTCGCTTTACCACCGCACAGACAAAACGATAATCTTCGCTACGTTTGTAAAATAAAAAAACTGTATCGTCTTTGCTGCTGCGCCTTATTTCATCGGGATTGGAAATTGTGTTTTCAACAAGTTCTTCTTTCCCGAACATTATAGGATGTTTTGTAGATGTAATAATCTCCCAATAGTTTCTCGTTACTCTCACGGAAAAACCGAGTGGGGTTTGAGTTTCAAAAAGAATATCGTCGAGCATTTGTTACAGTCTTACAAGAGAAAAATTTTTATTCACCGCGAATGACACAGATACAACACGGATTTCCACGAATTATTTCGGTGAAGGTTCGTGTTTCATTCGTGTAATTCGTGGTTAATTTTCCGTTCATAACAAATCTAAAAACTCATCAACAGTCATTCCGGCAAAACGAATCAACGAGCGAAGAGTACCCACAGAAAGTTCTTTATGCTGCGGAATAGAAAGATTAGCGCGAACACCTTGTTTTACCATTACGTAATGACTTCCGACTTGTCCCATACCTTTTCATCCCGCTTTCCGAAAAGCGTTCACTGCCTCTTTGCCCGAGATATTTGCTAAGCGTCTCATTATACTGCAACAACAATGGGTTCTATTTTTTTCTGAGAATGCGCTGCATTGTTCGCAGTAAGCGTCAACATTGCTTTTTGGTCTTCCGCCCAAAGCCACGCAGTGATTGCTTCTTTTATATTGTCGAGCGCTTCTTTTTCATCTTTCCCTTGTGAAACACATCCGGGAAGCGCGGGAACTTCTGCGACAAGCCATCCGTCTTCTGCTTGTTCTAATGTTACATGAAAGAGCATAAATTTCTGATACTATAATTGAAAAAATTTCGTTATTAATTTACAAAACACATTCATTGAAATCTACAATGTTAAATGTAAAATATAAAATGTTCAATAACTTTTCTCCATCACCCACGAATAAATCGTCCCCGCCAAAAACGCTCCCGCGCCGCCAACAGAAATTTGAAAATAGAGTTGATGTTTGTCGCGTATATCCCGAAAGTTTTTTACATCGGTTCCATTCGTTGCCGCATTGTAATAATCGTTCTTTTTCTCCGCGCTCAAAAAGAAATACGTTCCTACACCAGTTGCAAGCGTTGCTCCAGCAATCGAAATCCATTTCCCTCTTGCCCATCTATCAATAGATTGCTGGCGTGTGCCTTCGTACGTGAGTAGTTCAAACCTCACTTGCTTCTTATCATTTTCCAACAATGAGATGGTTTCCGTTTTATCAAGGAAATTATTTTTCTTTGCTGTTATGCGATAATCACCAATCAAGAGAGGAAGAACTTTCGGCGCAGTTCCTTTGTATTCTTCGTTCACAAAAATTTCCGCATCGCTTGCTTCCATCGGCTCAACAAACACAGAAACACTTCCGAGTTTTGGTGTTGGCGTGAGTGTTATGTTTTTATTCTCTCCAACGGAAACATATACTTCTTTTTCATCCGATGTATATTTTTCTCCGCGCTCTGCTCGTAACTGATAGCGTCCTGCATTTAATCGCGCTGTGTATGTTCCTTCACCAACTTCTTTATTGTTCAGAAAAATTTTACTTTCGTTTGCAGTTACATTCAATTCGCCATAATTTTTATTGAGCAAAATTGTTTTAGTTGTTGTTTTGCCGTCTTCAATCAGAATTTGTTCTTCTGTATCGTTGTAGAGTTCTTTGGAAACTTTGAGAAGATATTTTCCCGAAGTAAGTTTATTGTTGGTGAATGGAGTAACGCCGGCTTTCTTTCCGTCAAGAAAAACTTCGGCATTATTTTCCGGCGATGACGTAACGGAAAGTGTGCCAAACGCAGGACGCATTTGAGTAGTGATAGTATATGTTTCTCCGTCGCGCACTTCTAAGGAAAATGTAGAATCGTGATAAAATTTTTGAGTGAGGAGAAGCGAGTATGTTTGGCTTTCGATTGTATAGTTTGTAATTGGTGCTTCGCCGATAAATTTATCGTTGAGATACACGGAAGTTCCCGACGGTTGTTCTGTAACATTTAAAATTCCGAAACGAGGTTTGAGTTTCAGTGAAAGCGATTTTGTTTTTCCTTCTTCAATAGTAAACGTCGAAACGTCGGAGTGATACAATGCTTTACGCAATTCTAACTGATGATTTCCCGCAACGAGTTCTCCTTGATACGGTGTTGCTCCAACCTTTTGTCCGTTCACCAAAATTTCCGCTCCGCTTGGTTCGGATGTTATTTGCACAATACCGGGCAATGAAAATATTTGTGTTGTTGTTCCTGCTTTCAACGTAATGTCGAGTTGCTGATTTTGCGAAACGTTCATCGTTTTTGTTTCATCGGCAAATCCATCTTTGGAAAAACGAAATGTGAATTCACCTTGCGGAAGTTTATATGAAATTGTTTTGCTTTTAGAAAGTGTCGGCGAAAAATTACCGTATGAAGAATACACATTGTCCTCGCTGAGTTTAAAAACAATTTCAAATAAATTTTCGTCTGCTATTCTATCAGGCGCAAAACCAACTGCTTTTATCGCCATTTCATAACTTCGCTTTTGAGCAAAGTTTGTAGCGGGAAGTTCGAGTCGTTGAAAACCATCGGCATCAATTTTCAAAATGTGTGTGCCGTACGGAATCCACACTTCCCAATCCCCGGAGGAAACTTGCGTTACTTTATCAATCCGTCGGTTGCTTTCAAATCGAAGATTCGGAATTTGTGAATGTACCATAATCACCGCTTTATCTGTTTCCAATACTACGCGCGAAGATTGATACAATGTATCAACTTTCATCTGGCGATTGAGAGTTTGAGTAAATGATAACGTTTGAAAGAGAGTTGTAAAGCAGATAGCAAAAATAATTCTTATGGTTTGATTTATCCTCATATTTTTTTGTTTGTTTCAGATAAAAGAAAATGGAAAAATTTGCGGCGTAAATTTAGTAATTGTAGGACTAATTCACAACGGATTCACAGCAGTTGAAACGAAACTCTGTTGAAAATAATACTCATCTGTTTCATTCATATATCTGTTGAGAATGACCTTACTTCAACACTTCAATCCAAATAATTCGCATTCCCGCATAGTGCGTGATGTCAATTTCACTCATATTTTTTGCGTTGTAATATTTTTGTTTTTCAAAACGCACGAGAGCAACGATGCCATTCTGATCAATGATTGCGGCAAATAACCCTTCGCGCGATTCAAAATCCTTAGCGCTGCCAGTTATAAGTTTATTCTTTTTTACAAGCGAATCCAGTTTCGATGTAAATTCGTCAAAATTTTTGGTAGTGAGGAGCGTAGAGATTGGAGCCGGGAGATTAGTAGTGTGTGTATCGCTCATCGTTGCTCCAGTATTCGGTTTTGTTCTCGCGCCCGGAAGAGTGAACACAACAGTATTTGCAATGGTATTGTTAATGCGAACCGAATGCGCAAGTTGTAGTAATTCATCCATTTCGTCTTCGTAAGCGTAATGGACATTCAGTAAAATTTCGCGCTCAATATTTTCCTCTTGCGAAAAATAGAATGTGAGTTTCGCTTCGCCGTTTCGAACTTCTCCTTGCGTTTGTCCTTGTCCATCGAAATATTCGAAGTACAAATGTGAAACGAGTTTGCTTTTATATTCAACGTTATATTTCCAAACAAGATGTTCGTCATCAATTTTTTTTACAGCAGAACAATGAATGTTACGAACAATATTTTCCATCTCATTAGCAATCGCTGACGAAAGATTCGAAGTAGCAATTCCGTTAGAAAAAGTGAATGAAATCGTATCGGGATACATTTCGGTGAGCAACAACGCCCAATAGTAATTTTTTAACGCTGTGCCAATGTTTCCCTTCTTTGATTCCGATTGAGCAAGAAGTAAATGCTCGATGGTTTTCTGTTTTCTCAGTGCGAATATTTTTTTCACAATGTCCCGCGCAATAAATTTTTTCACATGAAAAATATTGTCTGCGTCTTTCATAATTTCCTCCTGAACGTCCTGCAACTGCATCGAAGATTTTGCAATGATTTCAACTGATGTCGTTTCATTCAACGCGGTGTTTGTTTCCGACAATTTTCTTTTGACGGAAGAAGAAACAAACACTTGAATTTGTTCAAGCATAGATTTCATAGCATCTTGCTTTGCTTTTTCTAAGTCAGCATTGGAAGCAACACCAGTGTAGTATGTGTTATCTTGCTGCGAAATAGTTTTTAAAGGAATAAGGAAAATAAGAAGAATAAAAAATTTATACATAAAGTTTTTTCTACATAGTAAAAATAGCCGCCAAGAATCACAAAGAATAAAAACTTGACTCAATCCTAAAATCTGTAAATACTTCCTCACTTCCACTCGCCGTACAGTTCCATCCGTTCCGTAACTCGCACAACGTAATCCTGCGTTTCTTTGTACGGCAATTTATTTTTCAATTGTTTGAATACTTCGTCGGAAGTCATAGAATTTATTTTTTTAACTGCGGGTTTCAGTTTTGTTTTTCCTGTGAACGCGCGAGCAACATTTCCTGCGCCGGTATTATACGCAGCTACAGCACAATACAAACGACTTTGTTCATTCTTAATATTCTTGAAATATTTCGACAGCAAAATTTTTAAGTACGCAGTACCGAGTTCAACATTGTTTTCTGGAGTGTACAAATATTCCGGTGTGAGCAGAGAATCAACTTTATACACGTACAAATACGCATCACGACCTGCAGATTTCGGAACGAGTTGCATCAATCCGTATGCAGGAACACCGGAGCGCGCTTTCGGATTGAAAAAACTTTCCGTATGAATCACTGCAAACGCGAGCGAAGCATCAACTTCAAAACGCTTCGATTCGTGTTGCACGTTCTCGCGAAATTTGTCCGCGCGTTTTTTTAAATGTTCGGGAACAAGCGGAACACGTACTATTATTGCAATGCGTTTTTTCCCGTCGTCGCCTTTGATTTCTTCTTGTTGCGTTTCTGATTTTGCTGCGATTTGTTCTGCAAAAGTTATTGCATTTTCTTCGGTAACCGGTTTTCCATCAAGCGTCGAAAGTTGTTCAAGCAATATCGGTTCATCGGCGGGTTTTGAGGTTTCTTTTTTTTCCAACGGGTCATCGTTTCCTTTCGATACGACCATTTTAGAAATTTCCTCTTTCAATTTTTGCTGAATAGTTTCTTTATTTTTCGATTCCGTTTCGTCAACGAGAATTTCCACTTTTGCAACTCCTTTTTCAAAATCAACGCTCCGACGCGATTTGAAATCTTTGCTGTACGATATCCATTCTTTCTTCGAACTTGTTTTCACATTTTTTTTCCCCCAGTTCTTCCCGATGTTTTTTACGTAATCTTCAAACGTTTTTTTTTGCTCTTCTTCAAATTTTTTATACTCATCGGAAACTTTTTGTTGATATTGAAAAAACGCTTCTTCCTGTTCCTGAATGCCTTGTTGTTGCTGTTTCATAAATTGTTGAAACAACGAATCTTCTTTAGTTTGTGAAAAAAGAAATTGGTAAAATGAAAATAATAGAATGATGATGGAGAGTAAATGTGTATAACGCATATATTGTTTCTTGAAAAAAACCGTAAAATGAAATTTGTTATTGAATATGTCGTTGAAACCGTTCAAGATTCAGTTTTCCATTTTTTTATTTGACGAACGACAGAAACCGTTCTTCCAATAATGCACCGGAAGTATGCTTCATTTCATTGCGCAAAAATTCCTGGAGCAATTCTCTTCGCTGCACAAAGTCAAGATATGCGAAAGGACGTTCTTCTTCGATGTCAACATCGAAAACATTTTTCGTGCGCGCTTCAATTTTTTGTATGAGTTGAGTGAGTGTTTGTGCATCGTAGCCACAATGTGTCAAAATAATTGCGGCGGCTTTATCCGCTTCCGTTTCCATTTTCAACGTACGAGGTTTGTTCACTGTTTCCCATGCTACTTGCGCAAATTCTACTAATGCTTCTTCCGTTGTGTCGGGAGATTCATTGAACTCTTTATTCATATCTTCGAATGCTTCTTCGACGTGAATTTTTGTTTTTGAATAAACAAGTTCTTTGATTCCATGCTGCAAAATAATGTGCATTATTTCGTGAGCAATAACACCAGCGAGTTCTGCTTCATTGCTGCAAACATCAATCAAACCTTTGGAAACAAAAACAAATCCTCCCGGAAGTGAAAATGCGACTGCGCGTTCGTCGTCGAGTACATAAAAGCGAAATCGCACGTCATTCATCGGCGTATGTTCAACGATATACAGTCCAAGAAGGTTAACATACTTTGAAAGAGCAGGATTGCGAACGACACCGCGTGATAAAATTTTTGCGGCAATTCCTGCGCCGATTCCTTCTTCCGATTCTGAACAATGATATTCGGGAATCAATGTTTGAAAATCTTCATAAATGTTGTGAAACGGAACAAGATGCACTTGTTGCAACGTGCTTCGCTGAAAATCAAGAAAATCGTTTGCGGAAAATGCTTGTTCGGCAATAACGTCGAGCATTTCAATTTGTTCGCGGGAAGTTTTGCCATAACGTTCTGCAAAGCCGCGAATTGCCGCTGCAACTCCTGCCTTTGTCGCTTTCGGAGATGACCATTCTGCTTCAAGATTTTTTGATGAACTTGGAGGTGCTTCAGTCAAACAATTTTTTGACATCCATCCTTTGGTTTTATCGGGAGTTTTAATGTTTAACCACATTCCTTTTTCATCCTGAATAGTAATAGCAACACCGGAAGGAAGAACGCGCAGAAGGTCGTAGTAATTTCCAGGACCTTCACGTACTTCATTGCGAGTGCGTTTTGTGTACTGTGTTTTTTGCGAGTGAAGAAATGTTGCAGTGAATAATGATAAAAGTATAATGATGAGAATGCGCTGCATAATAATTTTCCTTTCAATTGAGTTGTGAGGTTACGTTAATTCGTGAATTGGTTTCCACTCTTCCGCGGGGGGAACGCGGAGAAGTTGTTGAGTGCGTTGAAGAAAAATTTTTGTTGGCGTATCGTTGCTGTTGCGTTCATAAAGTTCGGAAAAAATATCGTTCGCCTTTTGAAACATTCGGTGCTCGTACGCGCGAAGTCCTTCAATGTATTGTTGATAGAACAGCATTTCTTCGTGTGGAACAGTTTCTACGATTCCGATGACTTGATACAACTTCGTAGCAATATCTTTTCCTTTTAAGTACACCGTATCAATTTCACGGCAAACAATTTTATTTTGGACTTGGAGAAAAACTTCTTCACTGATAAGAATGGAAGTGCGATAAATTTTATTTGCGCCTTCGAGACGTGAAGCGATATTGACTGTATCGCCAATTGCAGTGTACTCGATGCGTTGTTTCGAACCGATATTCCCAATAACCATTTTACCGCTATGAATTCCAAATCGCGTTGTACTGAAGAGATTATTACTCCGCAGTTTGAGTTTCTTTAATGCATCCTGAATTTCAAGCGCAGAAATACACGCGCGATAAGCGTCGTCATTTTTCTTATCGGGAATTCCATACATTGCCATAACTGCATCGCCGATGTATTTATCGAGAAATCCTCCATTGCGAAAAATAATATCTGCAACGATAGAAAAATATTCATTGAGATTTTTTACTAAGGTTTTCGGTTCGTCGTTCAGTTGTTCCGCTTTCTCCGTGTAGTCTTCGATATCGGAAAAAAATATCACGGCATCGCGCAGTTCTCCTTCGCGGTCTATTTTTTCCGGATGTTCTTCAATCGTTTTAACGATGCTCGGATGCAAGTATCTGTTGAACATAGAACGCAATTGACGCCGCGCTCTTCCTTCCGTTGCGTAACTCCATACAGAAGATATTGCAAACGAAGAAAAAATAGCGAAGAGTGGTGCGACCATTTCAAGCCAGATTTTTTGCGACGTGAACAAATAACAACAAAGATAAATCCAAATTCCCGTACTGAGAAACACAACAACAATACTGAACCATACTTCGCGAAAATAAAACATTGCAAAAGAAATTGCAAAAGAAAAGAACAGAATAGCAAGAAGCGTTACGAATTGGTTTGTTATTTGTAAAAAATCTTGTTGAAGAAGATTGCTCAACATTGTTGCATAAATTTCCATTCCAGGATATGGTTCTTCCTGCGTAAACGGTGTATTGCGAAAATCCAGAAGCCCCGGCGCGTTTGTTCCGATGATAACATATTTATTGTTGAATGAATCCGACGGAATAATCGGTTGATGATGACGTTGTTCCTGCAATGCGGAACTCAGCAGCGTTTGAATGGAATAGTATTGATTTTTAAAACATCCTTCGGGTCCTCCTTTACCATACCACCACAACAGGAAATTTCCGTTTTCATCAAGAGGAATTGAAACCGAATCTACAAGAATTTTTTTTGAAACATCGTTGAATAAAATTTGTTTTTTTTGAATACAAAATCCGGCGAAACCGAGATGGGGAAGCGTGTTTCCATTGTAATTGAACAGCAAAGGAATGCGTCGGCAAATTCCATCAGCATCAAAAAAATAGTTGACCGTTCCCAATGAATGTGCGGAAGTTTGAAGCAATGGAGAGGGGAGAAGCGCAGATGAAAAAATTGTCGTAGAAACTGCGTTTAACGGAAAATTGAATGTTTGTTTTGCGACAAGTTTATGATTGGGCGGTGTAATTTCTTCCTTTAATTGAAATGCAAGCGAAACATTGTTGGCGTTCGTGAGCGCTTCGGAAAAAATGCGGTCATTGATGTCTTCGCCGTTCACCCAATCTTTGACATCGGGAGAAGTGAATAACACATCGAAGAGCACTGCCTTTGCGTTTCCCCGTTGAAAATATGAAACAAGTTGTGCGTAAATATCACGAGGCCAAGGCCAGTACACATTTTGTTTTTCTAACGCCTGCAAACTTGGGTCATCTATGACAGCAATAGCAATATTTTTGCTTACGGATTCCGGATGGGAAAAAAGATGAAATCGAATATCGAGAGTTTTAAGTTCGAGATGTTCAAAGGTGGAGAAGAGTACGAGTAAAAGAATAAACAATACAGCAACGCATCCACTGTAGAACGAAGTGCGAAATTTTCTGTTCGAATTCATCGTTTGATATTAAATGAATGAAAAAGAATATGCTCAAAAGTTCTGAAAAGAAAATTTCTTGTATCAGTTATATCACGGAGTTAGTGGACAACGGATGAGTACATAATAAATATTATTGTTCGTGTCTCGCCATCGCTTCGTAATTTCAGCATTGGAAACCACAACAGAAAATTCTTGATTCTGTATTTCTTGTCCGCTCTGTGCAGTAGATTTCGTTATGGATTGCAGTTTAAGTGTTGCTAATGAGCGTGCAAGTTTCCATCGAGCATCTCGTTCTGCTTCAATCCACGATGATAATTCATAGTAATTATCTTGTTCGACACCAACTTGATATACAACATTTTTTTCTTTAGGAAGTGCAGATGTCCAATCAGGTGCGCGTGAATCGGAAACGTTGATGAGTGTCTTGAAATGTTCAAACTCTTTGCACGATGAATCGCCGACGAGAACAACAGCACAATTTTCCGTGAATGAAGAATCGAGAACAATGAGAGAAGGTGAATTTCTCAGCAACAATGAAGAATCAAATGATTCGAGAAAATTATTTCCCTGGAACATCGTTCCGTGCTCCATTTTGAAAAACGCTTCGCCTCCGGATACAGAAAATTGTTTGAGGCGAACACTGTTTTCAATTGCGTTTTTCTTGGCGGCAAGTACAGAATTGTGTTGATAATGCGAAAGAGTTGCAAATCCAACGGATATTGATGGACACGCAACTCTTTCGGGCTCGAGAAACCATAATGGATATTCAAAAGGTTCCTGGGAAAACAAGACTGAGTTGAAAAGTAACAGAACGAGAAGCGTACGCAATGAAGGGGAAAAAAAATACAGCATTGCAAGTTCCTCGCAGTAACGATTGATTACTTTTGACCTTTTTTGAATTCTTCGTACTTCTCCGTTTCTTTTTCGAGTTCGTCAAAAGTTTGTGATGCGCGGAAACGTGTGTACATCTGTTCGTTCTTTTTGATTTGGTCAACAAGCGCGGCATTTACTGCGCCAACGGGATATTCAATCAGAACATACGCGCGAAACATTCCGCCTTCTTTGGAAATTTTCTGTTTTGCAATTCTGGTCCCGGAAAGTGAAGTTGATACAACGGTCTTCGATGCTGATGTGAACATAGAAAGTAATTGCGCATCTTTTCCTAATCCTGTTTCTTCATCAAATTTCTTTTGAAGACCTTGAATTTTTACATCAACCATACGTCCAATTTCTGTTCTTCCATCTGTTGCGGCTTTGTCAATTGCAAGTTGCATATCCTGCGATGTTGCTGAACGCGCTGCGAACAGATAATTCGGGTCTTGGGGTGGGTTCATAAACCAATCGGGTATATCACCTTCGGATACGTCGGAAAGTCCTTGTTTGCTTCCTCCGCATCCTGCTAACAATGTAATTACAAATAAACTAAATAATAATGAAGTGAAGTGCTTCATACGAACTGCTCCTTGAAATAAGTGAATAAGATTTTTTCCGCAAAGCGGAAGTGAATTAAAAAAATATTTTGTGATAATTGCAATAAAATTGCGAGTGAATATACATACTATCAATGAAAACGAAAACAGTTTTCTAAAAAATTTGTTACGCAAAAAAATATCTCTATATTTTCGCCCGAAAATTTTACCGCCGAAGTGGCGAAACTGGCAGACGCGCTGGACTCAAAATCCAGTCCGGCTTACACCGGGTGTGGGTTCGACTCCCTTCTTCGGCACAGAAATAAAAAATCCGTTTCAGTTCCTGAAACGGATTTTCACTTTTATTCGTACTTCTTATATTCAGCAAATCCTTGCTTTACTAATTCATCATTTACGTTGATGAGTTTTTCGTTTTGTTTCAACCACACTTCACCGAGATAGCGACCGAATTTTTCTTTTCTGTCTTTGATTGTTTGCAGAAGAATTTCTTTTCCATCGAGCAACGAACGAAGATAATCGCGGGAGGCAATACTTTTCTTTCGCGAGCGTCCTCGTATTTCGGGAGCGTTGATTCTGTGCAATCGAATTTTTTCTTTGCGTAACGTTGTATTAAATCCTACATCAATATCTACAGTAATCGTATCGCCATCGTATACGCTGACAACGTTTGCTTTGTAATAATACAGGAATTCTTCTTTCATTTTTAGTAACGTTATTTTATCAGTAACATTGTTTTTGTTATTGAGTTTCCTTTTTTCGATGCGTTATTTCCAACAACCATTCGGTAATAATACATTCCAGAAGGTAAGTTTCCTGCATTGAAATGTATGATATATTCTCCTGCATCGTTCATTTCGTTCACAAGTGTTTGAATTTCCTTTCCTAGAACATTGTAAAGTTTTATTGTAACGAACGACGAATGTTCCAGCGTGTACACAATTGTTGTCGTCGAATTAAACGGATTCGGAAAATTTTGAAGAAGTGAAAATGAATTTGGCTCAAATGGATTTTCAAGAACATTGACTAAATGTTTAAATCGCAGTGTATCAGTTCCGCCAAAATCATAGTACCGTGCCGCGAATTCCTGGAGGTACTGATTTGCAATTCGATTATTTTGAATTGCAATGGAGTTTTCATTATTCGAACCTTCTCCGCTGTTAGACCAATTCATTGAACCCGTCCACACCCATTGATGCGCAGAAGAATCCAACGCATCTTTTATCGCAAGTTTATGATGAAGCAAACCACTTACACCTGTTTTTAATTTTACATCCACTCCGGCGGTTGTGAGTCGCGAATATTGCGTTCCAAGGTCAGTGTTATTATCCATTACACCACGAACTTGTTTCCCTGCGTTGTTTAGAGAAATAATTGCGTCGGCAATTTCCGTTCGGGTGAACGTGTAAATATTAAATTCGAAATCATACGTTGCTGATTTGATGAAACGAACAAATTGCGACGATGTTTTATCCGTTGGACTGAAATATACTTCGACTTCTGAACCATTGACGAGAAATTTATGAGGCGTGTTATTGAGTTTCCGAACGCCAAATCGCGAATAGGTTGAATTCGGAATATCAGTGTTACTTCCCCACATTTCTTCGAACTCACGCGTGTATGCATTTGCAAGCGACATATCCTGAATTTCAATGACGTTTTGCATATCACTTTGTGTTCCTTGTTGAGTGATATTCCACGAACCGGTCCATAGCCACGTACTTTCGGGAGCTCCGCCGCGCGCATCAATGATAAGAAATTTATTGTGCATCAATTCGGCGCCGTCGTTATCTCCAAATGTATCGTCAATGAGTGGAATTCCATTTTGTTCTAATAATAGAAATGCATTGGAATTTCTGTTGTCTGCTTCAGCAATTACGCGAACTTTTACGCCGCGATTATTTCTTGCCGCAACAAGTGCTGAGGCAACCAATTCGCCTTCATTTGCTCCGCTAAAACTATACAAGCACAAATCTACCGAGCGTTTTGCTACGTTGATTCTGTTGATAATTTTTTGCACGAAGTTCACATTTCCTTGCGCAGGTTCAGGTAAGGCAAGCGGTGCGAATATACTCTTGCTGAAATAGACATTCATTTGTCCCGATGAAGCATTCGGCGATGTTGTACTCACAACAAGATTTTGCGAATAGCATGTGTCGGAAGATGAATCCGAAAATGCAACTGCATTGTAAATTGTTGCCGGTGATAATCCTGTAAGAACTACTGCATGATTTCTTGTCGGTGTTGCATCTCCGGTTATTCCTAATTCGTAATCAGTCGTAAGTCCGTATTTTATAAAGGAAGAAGAGTTGCGTTTTGTCGTCCAAGAAATTTTCAGAGATGTTTGTTGCAGTTCGCTTTCAACCGGAACAGAAGAAAACGATGGTCCGCAACTTTTTACATCCGCATCGTTTCGCGGCATAACTTGATAACCTCCGAAAAACGGTGAACTTAAATCAAATTGCCCAATGACACCAACAATATCGAATTCACCTTGAGGCGCAGGAGTTCCGCAAAGATTGATACAATTATCAGCGCGGATTTGAGTGAAACCGCTTGCATCGATCAAACGGTAATTTCTTCCGGAGGTTCCGCAATCCCAAGTTGTAATCGGATTTCCGAAAGTATCACGAACAACAACAGCGAGGATTTTTACTAACATTCCTTCATACGTTTCATTGATTTCTTGAGTTGTTATCAAAACTGGTTCTACTTCGTTACCAATGCTTACTACTTGGTTTAAAGTAAGTTCCACAAGTTCAGTTAATCCGTTGAAGTTCGTAACTTTTCCAGTAAGAATAACATCGTCTCCAATATTGATGGAATCGGAAGTTATTGTTCCATACACAGCAATTGCTCCCGTATTGTCTTGAATATGCGAAGGACTGCAAAACTCGTTTCCAACGGTAACAATTCCGCGAATTGTTACGAACTGGTTTAACATAACGGGAATTCCCAATGAATCAACTTGCTTAACATTTCCAATGGGAGTGGGCGTTCCGAACACAAGAATTGTTCGTGTTGGAGCAACATCACGAAATGCTGTGCAACGCGATTGAACTCGGATTGGATACGACCCTGTAGAATCCGGAACAGTAACGTTCGTTATAGTTATTTCCGTCGAGTCGGAAGAAAACGTAATTCCTTCAATGAGAATAGAATCTACCGAAACAGATGTTGTTGCTGTAATATTCGTAAAAGAAATATCATTAACCGAATGCGACCATGAAAATGAATTTGGAAGAATAATGCGTAAATCGGAAATAGTTTGACTTTCTGCGCGTTTGTATTTCACAATGATATTTGTCTGTTGTCCTCCTTCTACGGAAGAAGGAGAAACCACTACTGCGCCTGAACCATCGCAGAGTGCAGGTTCAGTTGGACTCGAAGTATTTTGTGGAAGTCTTCCGCACATCCTCGCAACAAAATCATTGCAATTTTGTTCGGTGTCTTGACCATTTCCCAACAAGGAATGTGCGCCAATTCCGCACAACGAATCGGAAGTAGAAGTGGATTTTGCTTTTCGTTCGACGCTGTTATTATTTGCAGTTGTTCCGTGATTCGGCGACGCGCATCCTTCGGGGTCAATGGCGCTTCCCCAACCAACTTTATCTTGCGTAGTTGTTGTAGAATTGACAATTTGTAAATGTCCGTTATCCGCCATTCCCGCAGTCCATTCACTGGGAATATAATCTGCAGGTACATTTCCCTGATAACTTGTTGGCGCTATGAGAAAAAATCCTTTTGCAGGAATTGATTTTCCTGAAGGTATATTTGCTCGCGGCGACCACGTTGTTCCCGTAGCAGATTTATATTCCAGTTTCCATCCGGATAAGTCAATCGGCGCATCAGTCGGATTGTAGAGTTCGACGAATTCATCCGTGGCAGATGTTGCGCCGCGCGTTGCAAATTCAGAAATAACAACGTGCGATGTTTGAGCAATTAGTATGAATGGAACAATGAACAAAAGGAAAAGAAATATTATTTTTTTTAACATATAAGTAGTACTGAAATAGAATTGAAAATCTCAATGTAATTTGTGTCCTCGACAAGACTCGAACTTGTATTAGAAGTTTAGGAAACTTCGGTTCTTTCCTGTTGAACTACGAGGACTAGTTCGCAGAAAAAAAAATTCGGAGTTAAAATATCGAAAAGTTTGTGAGGCGACAATTTTATTGAAGGAAATTATCTTTTGTTGTTTTCTTTGATTTTCACTTTTCATTTCAATAAATTTTTCTCCGATTTTTTTATGAGCATAACAAACACAATTCCTTCTCGCCTTTTCGATACGATACGTGTTGAAAATGAAAATACAATTGCAACTATCACACTTGCTCGAGCAGATAAACGTAATGCGTTGAACGATGTAATGGTTCGCGAATTGACGGAAGCATTTTCATTTTTTAATAGGAACGGATTGTGCCGTGTAATAATCTTGAGAGGAGAAGGAACTGCTTTCTGTGCAGGAGCGGATTTGGAATACTTGCAGAAACTTTCAAATTATTCGCTCATTCAAAATCAAGACGATTCTCGGAACTTGATGCAATTGTTTCGTTCAATGTATGAATCACGAAAACCGATAATTGCTATGGTCAATGGTCCTGCGCTTGCTGGCGGATGCGGACTTGCAACAGTGTGTGATTTTATTTTTGCCGGAAAAGAGAAAGCACAATTTGGTTACACGGAATCACGTATTGGTTTTGTTCCTGCTATCGTTTTGCTTTTTTTAATTCGTAGAATTGGAGAAGGTCGCGCGCGTGAATTGGTGATGAGCGGTAAAATTCTTTCTTCGATAGATGCAAAAGATTTTCATTTGATTACGGAAGTTGTGGATGATATAAAACTTGAAAAGTTTACCTATAGTTTTGCTGAGCAACTTATTGAACAAAATAGCAGTTCTTCACTTGCACTATGTAAAGAAATGTTTGTGAACATTAGTGATATGGAAACTACGAAAGCGCTTGAATACGCTGCGATGATGAACGCACTTGCACGAATGACGGATGATTGTAAAAAAGGAATTGATGGGTTTTTGAAGAAGGAAAAAGTTGTTTGGTAATTAGTAATTTGTCATTAGTAGTTTTCAATTCTTCACAAGTTACAAATGACTTCTGAATTCTATGACGATTGTTGAAATAATGAAAACCATTCGCTCTGTTCCAGATTTTCCGAAACAAGGAATTGTCTTTCGCGATATTACAACATTGTTGAAAAATGCTGATGCGTTTCATTCGACGATGGAAATATTATTTCAACGATATAAAGACAAACGAATTTCAAAAGTTGTTGGAATAGAATCTCGCGGATTTATTTTTGGCGCATCACTTGCAGAAAAATTGCAGTGCGGATTTGTTCCGATTCGCAAACCGAAAAAACTTCCGTTCGTTACCGTGTGCAGAGAATATCAACTTGAATACGGAACGGACAAAATAGAAATGCACGAAGACGCAATTGAGCGTGGAGAAAATATTTTACTTATTGACGATTTACTCGCAACAGGTGGAACAATGTTCGCCGCAACAAATCTCATCGAACAACTTGGTGGAAAAGTTGTTGAAATTGCTTTCGTTATTGAACTGGATTTTTTACACGGTCGCGAAAAATTGGACAAGTATAATATTTTTTCATTGATACATTTCATGGATGAAAAATGAAAACAATCATCGAACCATTTAAAATAAAATCTGTCGAGCCGATAAAGTTCACAACGCAACAGGAACGCGAACGAATATTACAATACGCGTTTTACAATCCGTTTTTTATTAAAGCGGAAGATGTAATGATAGATTTGCTTACCGATAGCGGAACATCTGCAATGAGTGCGCAACAATGGGCGGGAATGATGGAAGGCGATGAATCATACGCGGGAGCAAAAAGTTTTTTTCGATTTGAAAACGTCGTTCGCGATTTAACGGGACTCAAACACATTATTCCAACGCATCAAGGACGAGCAGCGGAAAAAATTTTATTTTCGATTGTCGGAGGAAGAGGAAAATTCATTCCGAATAATTCGCACTTCGACACAACACGAGCAAATATAGAATTCAGTGGCGCAACGGCGACGGATTTATTGTGCGATGAAGGAAAAAATCCCGATTTGATTGCGCCGTTTAAGGGAAATATGAATGTTCAGGCACTTGAACAATTTATTCAGCAATTCGGAAATGAAAATATTCCGATGTGTTTTCTTACAGTAACAAATAATTCCAATGGCGGGCAGCCTGTTTCGATGCAGAATATTCGTGAAGTGAAAACAGTGTTGCGCACATACAATATCCCGCTTTTTTTAGACGCGTGTCGTTTTGCTGAAAATGCGTACTTCATCAAACTCCGCGAGAAAGGGTATGAAAAGAAATCGGTGGAAGAAATTGCGCAAGAAATGTTTTCGTATGCCGATGGTGTAACGATGAGTGCAAAAAAAGATGCGCTGGTCAATATGGGAGGATTTCTTGCTGCGAATGATGATGAACTCGCAATGAAAGCGAGAAATCTCTTAGTGATTACAGAAGGATTTCCGACATACGGCGGTTTAGCGGGAAGAGATTTGGAAGCGATTGCACAAGGGTTACACGAAATTCTGGATGAGCATTATTTACAATATCGTATTCGTTCGGTAGAATATTTAGGAGAAAAACTGACGAAAGCAAATGTCCCGATTCTTCAGCCGACGGGAGGACATGCAGTGTATTTAAACGCCAAAAAATTTGCTGAACACGTTCCGCCATCGCAGTTTCCAGGACTATCTGTCGTGTGCGATTTATATGTGCGCGGTGGAATTCGGTCTGTTGAAATCGGAAGCGTGATGTTCGGAAAATATGGCGCAAACGGCGAACATATTCCTCCGCTTATGGAACTCGTACGACTTGCAATACCGAGAAGGGTTTATACGCAAAGCCATATTGATTTTGTTGTTGAAAATGTGATTGATTCGTACGAACATAGAAAAGAGATGCATGGATACAGCATTGTTTGTGAGCCGCCGATGTTGCGACATTTTACTGCGAAATTTCAAATGATGTAAAAAGCACGAAATACTACTTTCTAAATCCTAAACAAATTCGAATGACAAAATCTACATTACTTTTTAAAACGCAAAACACACAACGTTGAAAAATATCTTTCTTTGCGAACTCTGGGTAATATTACTCTCATTTTTTTTTGAGAAGTTCAATTTGAATTTTGTATTTGTTTAGAAATTAGAAATTCGTTTTTAGAATTTTATTATGATGACGCGCGACGAATTTGAGAACTATGCACAGCAAGCATTCGATGCATTACCGGAATTTTTTAAAGAGAAAATTGATAACGTTCGTATTGTTGTTGAGGATTATCCGACGGAAAAGGAAATGCGCAGTGTGAACATTCAATCGAAACATAATTTACTTGGTTTGTATCACGGAATTCCGACAAAGCATCGCGGTACGTGGTACGGAATGTCGCCGATTTTACCTGATACAATTTTTCTTTTTCAAAAAAATATAGAAGCAGTTTGCAGAACAGTCGAAGAAATTCCAAATAAGATTTGCGAAGTATTGATTCACGAAATTGCGCATTACTTTGGAATGAACGAAGAGGAAGTTCGCGCAGCAGGATACTAAGTCAATGTAATATGCAAAACGTCTTGAAACGATTTTATTTCTAATTCTATACTAACATTTTAACTACTAACAATCTTTTATACTCAATGGCAAAAATCATATTTACAATCACGTACGATATTGTTCCCGCCGCTCGACCGGCGTATCTTTCACTTGTTGAAGAAATGAAACTATATTTCCTCAATGTGCAGAAGAGAAATTATAACGTGTATGAAAAGAAAGGCAAGAAAAATACATTCACGGAAATTTTTCTTTGCGAAAGCGAAGAAGAATTCGAAACGCTGGAAGATACAATGGATGAACAATGGCAGGAATTGTTGAGGAGAGTACAAGAATACGTACTGGAAGGAAAAACACAGTATTCGACATATATCGAACCGATTGAATAGGACTCTTTATGTGGATTTCTAATTCTCACGCGAGCGTTCATTGCATTGATGTATTATACTTTGAAGAAATGTAATTATGTCGCGCATTATTGACCCGATTGCAGAATTTATGAAAGAACATGATGCCGCCTTGCATCAACTTTCGTTGCTGAATAGTGCTGTCAAATCTCTTGCAGCAAATGGATTTTCGGAACGTGATTTTAAGAAGGTATTAAGCGCACTTTCGTATATGAATCACGAAGTTGGCGACCATAATCACAAAGAAGAAGAGGCGTTGTTTCCGATTTTAGAACGCTATGTAGAAGGACCGACACGAGTAATGCGCGAAGACCATATTCTGCTTGCTGAAAAATTCAGCAAATTTCGAGATGCAGTTACGCGTGTTAAAAAAAAACCATCGGAGAAAAAAGAACTTCGCTATCTTGCAACAATCACGCGTTCCATTGTGAAAATATTTGTGAATCACATTCATAAAGAAAATTATATTCTGTTTCCGATGGTGCAACGATTTTTGACTAAAGAAGAATTACGGGAAGTTGCAAAAAAAATGAAATAGAAGTTCGTTCCGTGTTCACCTTTACTTTGAAAATAAAAAAAGAACATAAGTAATTTATGTTCTTTTTCTTTTTTTGAAATGAAGAGAAAAAAATTATCGCGGTGGAAATCCAACTTTGAAATCGGTAATTGCTGATTGAAAACGTTGAGCGGACATTTTGAGAACAAAATCTTTAAATGCTTCGGAAAATATCTTTGGAGATTTTTCCAAATCAATAATCATTCCGCGCCTCGCAAGTTCTTTCATTATTAGAATATTCATTCGCGCGTTTCTTCGTCCTTCTACTAAATCGGCGATAATGATTCGTTCGTCCATCGAGAAACTATCCCAATATGCCTGAAAAACGTCTCGCACTTCTGCAATAAATTTTTGTTTCACTGCATCAATGTTCAACGGTGCATTGGGTGCTGATATTAATGCGTCCCACACAATGGAGCATGCAACTTGCAATAGATACGGATGATAACCCGCCAATCCGATAATGAGTTGGATAAACGGTTCAAACGATGGTCCTCCGGTTTTCATCGAACGAAGTAAAAGTTCTTTTGCTTCGACTAGACTAAAGTGGCTGAGATTTATCGTCGAAAAAATTTCAGAGAACGGTTTTTCGGGATATTCTTTGTGTCCAATGGCGGCTTTCAGCGGAAGATGTGAAGATACGACTTCGATGATATTGTAATTCTCATCTACGAAACGAAGCAAATCAAAAAAGTACATATCAAACGAATCGTTCTTTGCGAGATTATCTATTTCATCAATGATAAGAACAACGCATTTTTGCATTCGGTCAATATATCCCAACAATTTTCGGAAGCCATCGTACGTAGGCGCAATTCCTTGTGTCATCTTTCCGGTTTTATCGAGACTGAAGTACAATGCAAGGAAAAATTCTTCAAGCGTAAAGTTCGGTGTTTTCGGACATTCAACGTAAGTGAAAATATATTCCTGTGGATTGCGTAAGTAGTGTTGACGAACTTCTTGATGTGTAAGATAATAAATCATTGACGTTATTCCCATTCTTCGTTCGCCGACAACGGAAATACTTCGTGTACTCTTCGAAGCAATGAGTTCGAAAATTTGGCGGATTTCCTCTTGGCGTCCGACAAAACCTTCTAAGGATGTAATTTTTCCGCCGGTTTGATACGGGCTTTTCTTTTGCGTTTGCGTTGCGCCTGATTGAGGAGAAACTGTTTCTGCTTTTTTTTCTTCCTTCTGAGCAGTTTTTGAAACAGGTTGCACTGCGTTTCCAACATCATCACCATAAACATTATAAATTGTATGTGTGATGCCGTGTTTATCCGGAAGTTCTCCGCAGAAATGAAACATTTGTTTGTAGCGTTCGTTGAGAACTGCAACCAAATCATACACTTCGCGAGATGCAAGTATATGATTCGTAACGCCAAAACTCATTAGTCGCTCTGCTTTGTTGACGGCGTTTCCGATAATGTCAGCATTCCCCGCTAAATCTCGGCGCACAGAGACTTGTCCGATATTGATTCCGATGCGTACATCAATTTTTTGTTCATCGGTGAGTTTCTGATTATTTTTTGCAAGAGCGGATTGAATTTCGATGGCAATTTTCAGCGGTGCTTCCATATCGTCGAAGAAACAAAGAATTGCACCATCGCCTGTTGTTTTTATACAAAGCGAGTTTTGATTTGTTGTCTGGAATGTAGGAGTTTGTCGAATGATATTTTCCAACGTATATACTTTTTTTACTTGAAACTCATTCGTAAGTTTTGAAAAACCTACTATATCTAGCATTGCCACGTAGGCAATTCTTTTCTCCATCTCAGCCACGGTTGTCTCTACGCATTAACGATTGTTTGAATGTTGTAAATAAATTTGCAAATGATTTCTACTTTTTAGAAAGTGAGAGCAAATATACATTTCTTTAAGTAACAATTCAAGTTAATTTTCAAACAAAGAAATTTTTTCTTTTGCGAGTTGCGCTAATGAAGAAATAAACTGGGTAAATTGTTGAGTCCTGTAGTCCTTGCGAATTGCTGTATACCTCATTGATACGCTAGTTCTCGTATTTCGATATTTATTTCGCACTGTGTTTCGATATGGTCGGTAACAAATGCAATCGGAATGACTAAAATATTTTTCTTTTGTTCTGCTGCTACGTTTTCTATTGTTCCTTCAACGAAGGTTTTAACAATTTTACAGGACCTACTTTGCTTTGATAACAAATAGACGAGGAAAGATTCCATTTCCCTGTTTCAAGCACTGAACGAACAGTTTCTTCAATCTGAAATTGATATTGGTCGCCTTTTCTAATAAGAGAAAGTTGTAAAAGAATATTGAGGATACATAGGGATTAAAACAATGCGCTGAAAATGTCCTCGACAAATTTTTTCGATGGCTACGTGGGTGAACGGTTTCCAATACCGCATTGCAACAAAAACTGAAACATTTTCTGTTCGGCGAAGTTCGTTTTCCAATGCAGTTACTTGCAATTCAGTAAGTTCACGGATAGGAGATTTTCCTCCGATTGTTGCATAGTGTTCTCTCACTGTTTTTGAACGCCGAGAAGAAATAAATTGTGCCAGTAATTTCCTTGCTAAAAATGCAACGGAAAATCAATGATATCGGGGTCGCTAAATAAATTGTATAAAAAATGCTCAACAGCATCGAGCGAATCCGGTTCACCTAATTGAAAAAGTACGACAGCAGTTTTTTGTTCCGAAATTGATTGTATCGAAAAATAAATTTGAAAAAAATACTTAAACTCTTTTTCGCAAACCTATTTGGCATAGAATAAATTCGATTGTTATATTGCACCCGTTTTTGGAACCCGAATTTTTTACCCACTATGAATTTTAAAAATTTTATCTATTTCTTATTTACCATTGCATTTATTTATCCAACACAAATTTTTCCACTTCCGCGATTTTCATTGAAAGAAAATATGCGATGTTCATCGTGTCATACTAATCCGACAGGAGGACAAATGCGCAATGAATACGGAACAACGTACAGTCTCGACAAGTTATCTCTTGAATCAACGTTCGAAGAAGATTTTTCTTTTGACCCGAAACTTTCTGATAACATAACGATAGGTGCGGATGTTCGAACGCAATTTTTATCAGAAGAATTTTCGCACTTGAATACATTTCAGTTGATGACAGCGTCATTGTATGCATCTGCTCGACTTTCGAAAAAAATTACATTGTATTTGAAACAAGATATCGTGAACGGTACGTATGGAAATTATTACGGCGGAACAGAAGTTTTTGGAATGTTGAAATTATTTCCGAAGTTCTATATCAAAGGAGGAAGTTTTCTTCCGGATTTTGGTTGGAAACAGGATGACCATACAATTTTTACTCGAGCGAAATTATTTTTCCCCCCGAATTACAAAGATATCGGAATTGAATTCGGAAGTTCGCTGGACAATATATTCGTAACTGCCGGAATATTTAACGGAACTGGAAATTATTCTACGCTCGAATATTCTCGACATAAAGCATTTGTTGTAAAAGCAGAAATTGCTCAATCGGTTTCTCAAGTTCATTATGTTGTTGGTTTTTCGGGTTACCAATATCAAAACTATAAAATGGGAGGTATTCATCTAAGTGCAAATGTTGATGATGTTATTTTTTTAGGTGAAATAGATTGGACAAATGGTGCGTTAGATATTTTTTCGTCTCCTCCTGCGTTTGATAACACGAGTAAGTCAATGGCAATGTTTGCAGAAATAGATTATCGGTTTATTCAAGGACTTTGGTTAACGGGACGCTATGAACAATTTGACACGTATCGAAGTGTGCGCGGAGATGAAAAACATAGAATTGTCATCGGTGCAGAATTTTTTCCGTATTCATTTGTTGAGATTCGTCCGCAGTATCGTTTCAATGTTGAAACGCCAACAGTTTCCAACAATCAATTCCTTATTCAATCACATTTATGGTTTTGAGGTGTACAATGAAAATATATGTATCAGTACTATTGTTCTTTGTGTCAACCGATTCATTTTTTTCGCAAGAAAGCAGTACTTCGGAAAAAACGAAGAAGAAAAAAAACGATACAACATCAACGACAGTAATTCAAGAAAGAAAGAATTCAGAAGAAAACGTTGAAACAAACAAAGAATTGGGAAAGAACGTTACTGTTTCTTTTTCCAAAGTAATTTTTCCGCTTCTGCAAAAACATTGTATGCCGTGTCATTCGGAAGAAGAGGAAAATCCAAGCGAATTGTATTTTGAATCGTACGAAATGCTAATGCATGGCGGGAAAAATGGTGTTCCGATTATTTCGGGCAAAGGAGATTCGAGTATGTTTATACAAAAATTGCGACCGAAACCAACCTTTGGCGACCAAATGCCATTGCCAAAACGGAAAACAAAACTTTCAGAAGAAGTGATTCAAATTTTTGTTGATTGGATCAATCAGGGTGCAAAAAAAAATTAACTGAATACAGTACGTAATTACTTGATTGAACTTCACAAGACAATTCAAGAACTCTATAATACAGAACTGCATTTGCTTCAACGTTCTGATGTCGTACCTGTTTTCAACGAACTCAAAACACAGTTAAATTCAGGAACACTGCGAACGGCAGAAAAAAAGGATGGGCATTGGAGTGTTCATGAGTGGATTAAACAAGGAATCCTTCTTGGATTTCGCGTTGGGATTCTTTCCGAAATTACATCCGCGTCCCCGTTTCAATTTTTTGACAAAGATAATTTTCCAACCAAAAAATTTTCTTTCGAAGATGGTGTTCGCATTGTCATGGGAGGAACAACTGTTCGTGATGGATGTTATCTTGCAAAAGGAGTTGTAATAATGCCTCCTGCATACGTGAATATCGGCGCGTATATTGATGAAGGAACAATGATTGATTCACACGCACTTGTAGGTTCGTGCGCGCAAATAGGAAAGCGCGTTCATATTTCTGCAGGAGCGCAAATTGGAGGAGTGTTAGAGCCGATTAAAGCAATGCCCGTAATCATAGAAGACGATGTTTTTGTGGGAGGGAATTGTGGAATCTTTGAAGGCGTCATCGTTTCTGAAGGAGCGGTAATTGCATCGGGTGTAAATCTTACGGCATCAACTCCGGTTTATGATGTTGTTCGGGAAAACATACTTTGCGGAACAAAAAAACATCCGTTGGTAATTCCTCGAAATGCCGTTGTCGTATCTGGCGGAAGACCCATATCAGGAAAATGGGCAGAAGAAAACAGATTGGTCATCTTCACACCGATGATTATTAAGTATCGCGACGAAAAAACAAACAATGCTACGCTGTTGGAAGAAAATCTTCGATAATTTTTATGGCAAAAAAGATTCTCATCACGGGTAGCAATGGATTAGTAGGACAAAAACTTGCGTTTGTTTTTTCTCAAAGCGAGCAATATCAACTCTTACTTACATCCAAACACGAAAAGTCCGTATTTGGAAATTTGTTACCGTATCGGAAAATGAATTTATCCGTTAAGAAAGAAGTACATTCTGTTGTGAATGATTATTTACCGGATGTTATTATCAACGCCGGTTCTTATACAGATGTGGATGGTTGTGAAAAAGAAAAGGAACAGGCATGGCTTGCAAATGTTGTTGGTGTTGAGCATTTAATTTCTGCAGTCAAATCGGAAACGCACATCATTCATTATTCGTCGGATTATATTTTTGACGGTAAAGCGGGACCGTATGACGAAACATCGCTTCCTAATCCGATATCGTATTATGGAAAAACAAAATTAGCAAGCGAAAATGCATTGCGAATGAGTTCGCATCCATTCACGATATTAAGAACATTGATTGTGTACGGAACTGGAATAAACGTTAAAACAAATTTTGCGCTTTGGGTGATTCGTTCGTTACAAGAGAAAAAAAATATTCGTGTTGTTACTGACCAATGGGGGAATCCTACACTTGCAGATGATTTGGCGTTTGCGGCTTTAAAAATTGTTGAATTGGAGCGTGCTGGAGTGTACAATATTGCGGGAGAAAATATTTTGAATCGTTTTCAGTTTGCGCAAACTATCGCGGAGCAATTTCAACTGAATACATCTCACATTATTCCAATTGTTACAAGCGATTTGAAACAAGTTGCACCGCGTCCGTTACGTTCGGGATTTATAACATTGAAAGCCGAAACAGAATTAAGTTTAAAATTATCGGGAGTAACAAAAGGACTTTCCGTTTTATATCATCAACTAATGTTAGAAAAAAAACAAAACTGAAATCTATGCTTGATTTAAAATATATCCGCGAGCATCCTGAAGAAGTTCATGAAGGAATAAGAAAAAAAGGAGAAAAAGATTTTGTCAATGATATTCTGAATCTTGATAAAAGAAGAAGAGAATTGCAATTCAGCGTTGATGCACTCAAGAACAGACGCAACATTGTAACAGAAGAAATTGCCGCATTGAAGAAACGGAACGAAGATGCTACGACGTTAATTTCTGAAATGGGAACATTAAAAAGCGAGATTCAACAATATGACAAAGAAGTGTTTGACATAGACCAAAAACTCAATCAGTTGTTATTGACGATTCCCAATGTTCCTCATGTTTCCGTTCCTTTTGGTAAAGCACCTGAAGAAAATGTGCCAATATTTACTTGGGGAAAATTATCCGAGATGGATGTTGAGCCGAAACCACATTGGGAGATTGCAGAAAAATGTGGAATCATAGATTTCAATCGCGGAGCAATGGTTTCGGGAACAGGATTTCCTTTCTATGTTGGAAAAGGTGCGCAATTGCAGCGAGCGCTAATCAATTTTTTTCTTGATGAAGCGAACGAACACGGATATACGGAAATTGAACCGCCAATTGTTGTGAACGAAGATTCTGCAAGAGGAACGGGACAAATTCCCGACAAAGAGGATTTGATGTACATTGCAGAGCGAGACGGATTATATCTTGTTCCTACGGCAGAAGTACCGGTAACAAACTTTCATCGGAATGAAATTATTTTAGAAGAGAAATTGCCCATAAAATACTGCGCGTACACTCCTTGTTTTCGTCGTGAAGCAGGTTCGTATGGAAAAGATGTTCGCGGGTTAAATCGCTTGCACCAGTTTGACAAAGTGGAATTAGTAAAATTTGTAATTCCCGATTCTTCATACAACGAGTTGGAAAAATTACGAAGTGACGCAGAAATCTTACTCCAAAAACTCAATATTCCTTATCGTGTATTGCTGATGTGTACAGGAGATATGGGATTTTCTCAAGCAAAGAAGTATGACCTCGAAGTGTGGTCGGCGGCGCAAAAAAAATGGTTAGAAGTTTCTTCGGTAAGTAATTTTGAATCGTTTCAGGCGAGAAGAATGAACATTCGTTATCGTCCAATGAACGGAGGAAAACCGGAAATTCTACATACGCTTAATGGTTCCGCGCTTGCGTTGCCAAGAATAGTTGCTGCTATTTTAGAAAATTATCAAACTCCCGAAGGAAAAGTCATCGTTCCTTCGGTTCTTCAGAAGTATACCAGATTTTCTGTTTTTGAATAAGGAAGTATGCTATTTATTGAAGTTCATCATTCGTGAACATCGTAGAAGGAGATTCTGATTGTTGAGGTTCCGTTTTCTGTGGCTGAGAAAATAACCGATGTTTGCTTTTGTAGTGAATGACAATAAGCGAAGCAATGTATCCTTCTAAATTAAAAGAAGTGCGAAGGTCTTCGATATATTCTTTCTGATTTGCAGAAGTTATATCCGTCATAGATAAAATCCGTTCCCATTCACTCCAAGGTTTTTTCGTTCGGGATTCTATGATTTGCTCGGATTTTTCTTGAGTTTGCGATTGGGGAGGAGGTTGTTGTGAGTTTTGTAGTTCCATAAATGCGGGGAAAATATAGTAAAAATTATTTTTTCATTTCAAACTCTGCAAATATTGTGCTTCGTAAGTGTTTCTCGTATATTCATCCGAAATTTTCTAACGTTGAGAGGAAAAAATTATGACCGAAACGTCGCAACAAACGCATCAGAAGAAAAAACAAGCAGCGCCCGCTTATACGCAACGCCAAGCAGAAGAACGACTTGCGCATTATAAAGAAATCATTTCGGAAATGAAACATCCTAATGAAATGGAAACGGTTCTTTCCATCACGAAAGATATTGCAGAATCCGGATTTAACGTAACAGAAATTCATCAAATGCTTGCGGAACGAGCGATGGTTTTTGTTTTGAAATCGTTGGAAGAAATATCGTTGCATTTTGTAGAAGAATTTCTGCATATTGTTAAAAAAACAATAGCAAACGTTCAAACTCAACTGAACCAAGCATCAGAAATGGCGTATGCGATTGCTCGAAATAAACTTGAAGAAGGCGATGTTGGTTTAGTTCGCCGATATTATCAAGTAGGAAAATTAGCAAGCGACGATAAACGCTATTTGGAAGAACAACTTGAAACACGTTTGATGGAATTAGCGGATGAACGGTTGAACGATGATACAGTTGAGTTAGTAGATAATTACATCAGTATTGCAAAAACGATTACTATTGATTTAACTCCCGCGCGTCAAAAGATGACAGAAAAAGCACTTCGGCTTGCAGAACGCACACTTGACCAAAATAAATATGATTTAACGGAAAGTTATGTTGGTCTTGCCGCAGTTGCCGGAGGAGATGTTACTGTTTCGCAAGAATACCTCGCAAAAAAATCTCTTGCACTTATTGAGAAAGAAATGCAAGTTCCTATAAAAGAACGGAACATAAAAGTTGCATGGCAATTGATACGAATAGTTAGCAGTGTTGGTGGAGATTCCGGAGAATTCGAAACAAAATTGGTTGCAGATATCAATGGATTGGAAAGTGCGAAACGACGATTTCAAATAATTCGCGCACTTGTAGTTGTTGCAATCATTGGTGGATTGTTTTATGGCCTTTTATGGTGGCGAGAGCAAAGTAAATTAGAAAAAATAAAAGCAGAAAAAGTAGAAAACGATAAGCGGACACAGATTTGGGAACAACGCTTATCTGCTGCAACGTTTGGTGATATACTCTATTCACTTTCTAAACACTCGGAAGGTATAACCGATGTTGCTCTCTCTGCTAATGAACAGTATTTTGTAACAGTAGGTAATGACCACAAAACCTACGTTTGGAGATTGAATGACGGAACGTTGGATTCATTATATGTAAATATTGATAATCCCAGTGTCATCTTAACAGTTTCCATATCTTCTGATAACCAATATGTGTTTGCTGGTGGAAACGAAATAGTAACAGTTACTGAATTACTTACAGGAAAACTCGTGAGAACTATTGACGCTCATACAGATTTTGTTACTACATCTGCAGTTACGAATGATAATACATATTACATTTCTGGGAGTGGCGATAAAAGTATTCACGCTTGGAATATATCCGATGGAACAGAAGCAAAAAATTTCGACGGACACACGGGAATGGTAAATGCGCTTTCAATTACTTCTGATAACAAAATATTAGTTTCTACGAGCGATGATTCGACGATACGATTATGGAATATTTCTGAAGAGAAAGAATTTTCTCGATTATACGGAAACGACATTATGAAATCGGTTTCCGTTAGTTCCGAAGGAAATTGTATTGCTTCTGGAACTCCACATGGAAAAATACTTCTTTGGAAATTATCCGATGGAACAATGCTTCAGACCATAGACGCTGGAAGTGCAAGTATCAATACACTGTCATTTGCAAATCAAGGCAAAGAAATTATTGCCGGAACAGATGCGGGAGAAATTTCGGTGTGGAATGTTAGCGATGGGAAAAATCTTCGACGCTTACAACTTCATAATGGGAGTATAACATCGTTCGTTGTTCATTCAAAAAATTCTTTCATCATTTCTGTTGGCGGGAACGATAATCTCATCAAAGTGATAAAGTTCTACTAAAATTTTCACGAGCATTATTGTGATATTCGGGGCGTGGCTCAGTCCGGCTAGAGTGCTTGGTTCGGGACCAAGAGGTCGCTGGTTCGAATCCAGTCGCCCCGACAATTTATTTCAGATATTCTGGATTCTTTGATATTTATCGTTGCGATAACCAAAAGCAACGATATTTTTTTTCTCAACGGTATTGCATAAACCTCACGATTCAAGCAGTAATATTCATACTGTTTTTGTTTTCTTTTTATTTTTTCTCGGCATACTTTCCGTTTCTATTATTGGATTGAAAGGTTGTTCTTATTATTTGATTCCGATAGCTGAACGTCCATATCATGCGGATTACGATTTATGGAAACCTACGGGATTCATTGGGCATGGACTAGGTTTTCTTGGAACAGCAATGATTATATTGGGTGTTTCTACGTATTCTTCGAGGAAAAGAATTCGTGCGATTTCGTCGTGGGGGAAAATCAGTTACTGGTTAGAGTTTCATATTTTTTTATGTCTTGTGGGTCCCATATTCATAGTATATCATACTACATTTAAATTCGGCGGAATTGTTGCAGTAAGTTTTTGGAGTATGACTGCTGTAATGTTAAGTGGAATTGTCGGAAGATATTTGTATGTGCAAATTCCGAAAAATATTCGCGGAGTAGAAATGACGATAGAGGAATTATTAAACGAAAATTTTATTTTCACGAAGCGATTGCGAGAAGAGTATAAAATTTCGGAAGAGCTATTCAAACGTATGGAAATCGTTGTTTCGCTTGCGCGCGAAAAATCGCAAACGTTGCTTGGTGTGTTTGAGGAATTTTTTCTCAAGGGTTCGCAACGAAGAAACGTCCTTCAATTGTTGCAACATGAATTAGTGAAGGCAAACATTTCTACTCACGAAATCAAAAACATCGTTTCGCTTACGCGCAAGAAAATTATTCTTGAACAGCGGATAGCATTGCTCGAAGGAACGAGAAAATTGTTTCATTATTGGCATGTCATTCATTTACCGTTCACTATTGTTATGTTCATCATACTCGCAATTCATATTATTGTTGCGTTTCTGTTTGGCTATCGTTGGATTTTTTAATAGCAGTTATTTTCTTATTTCTTTATTGTAATAAACCATTGTATGAAAAATAAACCAGTGCTTGTTTATGGAGGCATTATAGTTGTGTTAACGGTAGTAATTATTGTTGCAACTTTGAAAGAACAAAAACCGATACCGCAACAAATTTCAACTCCGCCGCAAAGCGAACTTCCTTTGAACCATCCGCCAATAGACGGAATGAACAACAATGCTGCGAAACCATCGAAGGAAAACGTCGCGCGGCGTGTGCAACAGGAAATTGAGAACTTACAACACTCAGTTGAAAAAGAACCAAACAATATTTCACTGTTGATGCAACTTGCAAATTTTCTCTTCGATGCGCATCAAATGTCGGAGGCAAAAAAATATTACGAACGTATTTTACAACTCGATGCGAAAAATACGGCGGCACGATTGGAATTATCGGTTTGTTATTATCACGAACAGAATTTTCAACAAGCAATTTCTTTGATGAAAGAAATATTGTCGTATGAACCGAGAAATCAAGATGCTATGTACAATCTCGGTTCGCTTTATGCTACAATGAAAAATGATGCGGAAGCATTAACTTGGTGGAAGCGCACGGTACAAGCAAATGATACATCTGAACTTGCAAAAAAATCGAAAGAGAATATTTCGTTTCTCGAAAATTCTTTAAAAAAATGAAGCGACTATTCTATGGTGGAATAGCAGTACTCTTATTTTGCGCGCACGCATATCCGCAAATTTCTCCCGGAAAACTTTCCAGCGCGCACGAATCGCTTGAAGGAATAAACAACTGCACGCAATGTCATAATTTAGGGAAAGAAATTTCCGGTGAAAAATGCTTGCAGTGCCATAAAGAAATACAACAACGAATCAATGCGCAGCACGGTTTTCATTTCAAAAAAAAAAATGAAGACTGCATTGTTTGTCACAAAGACCATCGCGGGAAAGAAGTTTCGTTGCTTCGATGGGACAAAAAGAATTTTTTACACGACGAAACCGGATATGGTTTGGAAGGTAGACATCGCACGCTTAAGTGTGAACAATGTCATACGAAGAGCAATATTCGCGATGAAGATATTCTGAAAAAAAGCAATGCGTTTATTTCAAAAACGTTTTTGGGTTTGCATCGAGAATGTTTATCGTGTCACGAAGATGAACATCGCGGGCAATTGAATACCAATTGTTTGCAGTGTCATTCGTATGAGCAATGGAAACCTGCGGAGAAATTTTCTCATAACGAAGCGCGGTTTTTATTAAAGGGAAAACATGCAAATGTTCGTTGTCAAAAATGTCATACTGCAGAAATAAACGGAAATTTGGTACGATTGAAAACGTTTAAACCATTACAATTTCAGCAATGTCATTTCTGTCATAATGATGTTCACGGCGGGAAATTAGGCGCAAGTTGTAATTCTTGTCATTCTGAAGATGGATGGAAAATTATTGCGGAAGGAAAATTTAATCATTCTAATACGCGGTTCCCGCTTTTAGGAAAACATCAAAATGTTGTTTGCGGCAAATGCCACAAAGAAAAGAGGGGAGAAAAAAAATTTTCTGATAGAACATTCGCTTTGTGCAGTGATTGTCATTCCGATTATCATCGCGGAGATTTTAAAGAGAGAGCAGATAAGGGCAAATGTGAAGGTTGTCATACGATTGAAGGATTTTCTCCATCTACGTTTTCAGTAGTTTTGCATAATGAAACAACGTTCAAACTAACAGGAGCGCACGAAAAAATACAATGCAATCAGTGTCATAAAAAAGAAAATTCCGGATCGAAAGAAGAGTATATACGTTTTCGTTGGAAAGAATTACGTTGTCAAAGTTGTCATACTGATATACATAGTGGACAATTTGCAACGCGAATGAAAGACAAAGGGTGTTTGGAATGTCATTTGACAACAAATTGGAAGTCGTTATTGTTTTCTCACGATTCAACTGTATTTCCGCTTGTTGGATTACATCAGGCAGTTTCTTGTAAAGAATGTCATAAAATTGTAACTTTGCAAAGCAATTTCAACTACATTCAGTTTACGGGAACACAGAAGCAATGTAATGAATGCCATACGGATGTTCATTTCGGGCAATTCAAACGTATAGAGAATAATCAAACAAAGTGTGAACAATGCCATTCTGCTCGAGGTTGGAGTTTTCTACAATTTGAACATAACACACAGTCACAATTTCGACTCGATGGAAAACACGCACAACTATTTTGTGAAGATTGTCATAAGAAAACGACGCAAGATGGAAATACATTCACGCGGTACAAACCGTTATCACCTCTTTGCGAATCATGTCATGCAAAAAGATAAATAGCGTTTCAGTTACAATGTGAAAACACTGCAACAATACATACGAAAAACAATATTTCGAGCATTGGTTGTTTTCGTAGTGAATGCACTTGTAAATATTGAAGAAGTGTATTCGCAAGAATCACCTCACGGAATACTTTCACTTCCGTGTGCAGATTGCCATTCGACAGATTCGTTTCGTGAATTGCGTAGAGATTTGCAATTCAATCACAGTGAACGAACAAGATTTCAACTTACTGGTCAACATAAAAATATTCGTTGCCAATCGTGTCATCATTCATTAAAGTTTTCAGAGGAGAAGGGTTCTCTGCAATGTGTTTCATGTCATACAGACCAACATCGCGGCGAAGTTGGAAAACAATGTGAACGTTGCCACACTACACAAAGTTGGGTGGTTACGGATATAGTGGAGAAACATCAAGCGTCGCGCTTTCCGTTATTAGGAATTCATCGAAGTGTAAGTTGTGTGCAATGTCATACGAATCAGCAAAAGAATGAATTTGTCGGATTACCAGTAGATTGTGCTGGATGTCATCGAGAGGACTATCAGCGTTCAAAATATCCTTCACACAACGCAGTGGGAATATCGTTCCAATGCGAAGATTGTCATCAAATTACTTCATCGAAGTGGAATGTAACAACATTTCTTCATCCCAATATTTCTATTATAAACGAAGGCATTCATTCCACTCTCTCGTGTGAATCATGCCATAATAAAAAAACGCTTGGTACTCCGAAAGATTGTTTTGGTTGTCACCAAAATTCGTTTGTGAACGCAGTAAATCCTAATCACGTAACAGGACAATTTTCGCATGATTGTAAAGCGTGTCATACTGCGACGCAATGGAAACCTGCAACATTCAATCATATAGGAACACAATTTCCTTTGACGGGTTCTCATCAATCGGTTTTGTGCGAGCAATGTCATTCGAACGGCAATTATACTTCATTATCAAGCGAGTGTTTTAGTTGTCATGAATCGGATTTTAGCCAAACACAGAATCCCAATCATATTGTATCTCAATTTTCACACAACTGCGAAACATGTCATTCTACAAATGGATGGCAGCCGGCAACATTCAATCACGCAACAACGCAGTTTCCATTGAGCGGAGCGCATCAAACAACGGCGTGTCAAGAATGTCATACCAATGGAAATTATACAAATCTTCCGATGGATTGCTGGAGTTGTCACGAAACAGATTTTTCACAAACAACAAATCCCAATCATACGACAGCGCAATTTTCCCACTTGTGCGAATCTTGTCACAATACTGTTGGATGGCAACCGTCAACATTTAACCATACGAATACACAATTTCCATTGACAGGAGCGCACGTTGCTACTCCTTGTCAGCAATGTCATATCAATGGAAATTATACAAATATTCCAACCGACTGTTGGAGTTGTCATGAACAGGATTATACGTCTGCAAACGAACCGCCTCATACATTGCCTAATTTTAGTCATACGTGCACTGAATGTCATACAACAGAAACGTGGGACGACGCATCGTTCAATCACAGTGTTACTCAATTTCCATTAACAGGTGCGCATATTTCAGCAAGTTGTCAACAATGTCATGTGAACGGAAATTATACAAATGTTCCCACAGATTGTTATCCTTGTCATCAAACCGATTTTACTTCCGCTCCTCAACATTCTTCGAAAGGATATCCGCATAATTGTACGACAAGCGCGTGTCATAACACATCAAACTGGAATTCTGCATTTAATCATACTCCGGAATTTCCCATAGCGCAAGGAACAAAACACCGTCCCGGAAGATGGAATGTTTGCAGTGATTGTCATCCTAATGCAAACAATTTTTCAGTATTTACTTGTACAACTTCGTGTCATCCGCAAAATGAAATGAACAATGAACATAATGATGTAAGTGGCTATATTTATCAAAGTGCCGCATGTTATGATTGTCATCCAACAGGTGAAGAAGGTGTTTTTCAACGCAATTAACATTTTTGTGCGTTTAATTTTCCTATTCTTTCTCTTCGCCTCGTTCACGTTCTCTCAAATTACTACACAGAGTGGAAGTGTTACATACATTTCCTTAGGAAACGTGTATGTATCACGTCCTGAAAATGTGCAATGTAACGAAGGTGATACGCTTTTTGTGCTTCGCGATAATTCGACGATTGCACATATTATCATTTCTGTCGCAAGTAGTAAATCTGTTGTCGGAAAATTTTTTCCGGATTCAGCGACAATCAAAATCGGTGATACCGTGAGAGGTTTTCAGATGACCACCAAGAGCGTTTCATCGAAAAGACAAAAAGAACGAACCACAAATATTTTGAGTGAACAAAGAAACAATATTGTTCGTGGAAGAATTGCGTTGCAAAATATAAGTGTGAATAATTTCAATTTGAGCGAACGCTCATTTCATCAATCTGGAATAGTTCTGAATTTAAATGTGCAACGTGTTTTCGGTTCACTATGGAATTTTTCGATGTACTTCAACTCGCAGTACATTTCTTCATCGCAAAAATTACGATTGGGAAACACATCGCGAACGAGATTTCGATTGTTTGATTTTTCTTTTGATTATCCCAATACGAGCGAAGGATTTGCTTATTCGTTTGGAAGAGTGCGTTCCAAATATACTGTTGGTCTTGGAGCGTTTGACGGTGCGCAAATTATTTATTCGATGAAAGAATGGACATTTGGTATAGCAGGAGGAACGCAACCGGATTATCGCACATCACGCATCGCCACTGAATATGTACGGTTTTCTCCGTTTATTCATTTTCAATCGGGAAACGTTTTCGGTTTTCAATATGATGGAACAGTTGCATACACGCGACAAATGTTCCAACTGCGATTAGATAGAGAATTTCTTTACATGCAAAATTCATTTTCTACTTCGCAGTGGTTTAATTTTTATCATAGCACAGAAATAGATTTGAACGACATCAAGAACGGTTTGCGGCAGAAGGCGATTCAATTCACGAACACATACATTTCCATCGGAAGTTCGCCGCTTGATTGGCTGTCGTTGAATGCGGGGTTTGATGCAACGAAAAATGTGTACTTGTTTGAAACGCATCGTTCGCTTGCTGATTCACTTTTTGACCGTTCGTTACAACAAGGATTTCGAATGAGTATGACAATTCGCTTGCCGAATAATTTTTCGTTGAACGGATTTTCCAATATTCGATTTCGTGAATCGGATGAGCGAACGTCGGTAAATAACGGCATCGGAATTCGCGCAAACAATATTCTCAATTCGCGTTTCAATGTTGGCGTTCGTAGTTCGCTTTTAAATGGAATTTTTACTGATGCGGCTACTGCAGGAATTGATATTCATCGCGAAATTGCCAGCGGAATACAGGCAACAATAAATTTTGAACAGTATTTTTATGAACTGATGAACGGCGGAAATACTAATACGCTCACAACAATCGGCGCAAATGTTTCTGGGCAACTTTCTTCAACATTATTTACTATCGCATCTCTCGAAAAAAATTTTGACAAGTTTGCGAACACGATGCGTGTGTTTTTAGAAATCGGTTATCGCTTTTAACGTAGATGGAAACACTAATCACGCTGAGTATTTCCGTTCTCATCATCGCTCCCGTAATTTTTTTTTATCTTCGTTACAAAAAGAAAAAAAACAAAAAATTTAAACATCATTTACAACGGGCGATTGACAGTGGATTGAATGAAGTTGCAACACTTCATCCTTTGATCAATCAATCGCTGTGCATTGGTTGCGGAACGTGTGTTGCATCGTGTCCTGAAAATGATGTGTTAGGAATTGTCAACGGAAAAGCCACGGTAATTTACGGCGCAAGATGTGTTGGTCACGGATTGTGCGCTCAAAATTGTCCCGTTGGCGGAATCGAATTGGTTCTTGGAAATGCAACAACAAGCGTTGAAGTTCCTCACATCAAAGACAACTATGAAACAAACGTGCAGGGAATGTATATCGTTGGAGAATTGGGAGGCGTTGGTTTGATTCGCAATGCAATCAATCAAGGAAGAGAGGTTATTGAGTACATTTCAACGCAAAAACGTTTGCAACAAAATATTCTCGATGTCGTCATTGTTGGTGCAGGACCTTCGGGATTGAGTGCGTCGCTTTCGGCGTTAAAAAATAATTTACAATTTGTAACTCTTGAACAAGAAGCGGATTTTGGCGGCTCTATTCTTCATTATCCGAGGAATAAATTAGTGCTGACTTCACCGGTGGAAATCCCTTTGTACGGAAAACTGAATCTTTCTGAAATTACAAAAGAAAATTTGCTGCAAATCTGGAATGACATTATTGAAAAAACAAAACTCAAACTTCATTTCAATGAAAAAGCAACGGAGATAATAAAATCGAACGATGTTTTTTTTGTTCGTACTTCACAAAGCGAGTATCAGACGAAAAATGTTGTGCTTGCATTAGGAAGAAGAGGAACTCCGCGAAAACTTGGCATACCCGGCGAACAGCATTCCAAAGTAATGTACCGCCTGATTGAAGCGGAATCGTTTCAGCAATCGCATATTCTCGTTGTCGGCGGCGGAGATAGTGCAATTGAAGCCGCTGTTGGATTGGCACAACAATTGGGAAATACCGTAACGATTTCATACCGCAAAGATACGTTGACACGTTTGAAAGCGCGCAATCAGGCGAACATTCAGAAATATATTTCCGAAAAAAAAATTTCTCTTCTTTTCAATTCGTCTGTTCGGGAAATACACGAAAAATGTATTGATATAGATGTAGCGGGAACAATACGTACGTTGCCTAATGATTATGTGTTTGTATTTGCAGGAGGAGAATTGCCGTTTGAGTTCTTAAAAAAAATTGGTATTGAAATTGATTTACATAGAGGAGAATCAAAATAATTTGAGTACTTTAACCCGCCATTTTTCTTCATCTCCAGCATTTTTTTTTCGATTCAAGCATCGAGAAAACTGTTATATTATTTTCATTTAAATTTAAAAACACATTAATAAGGAAATAAATGTATGTTGAAGACTTCTTTCTTTTTAATCATCTTATTCTTGCTGAACAATTCTTTTATTTCAGCGCAGCAATATTGGAAATGGAAAAACCCGTACCCGCAGGGAAACAGTTTTACCGCAGTATATTTTATCAACGAAGAAATCGGTTATGGCATTGGAGAATTTGGAGTAATTCTTCGTACGACCAATGGAGGAGCTGAATGGGCGCAACTTTCAAGCGGAACAGTACGAACGTTACGCGCTGTATATTTTTTCGATTCCGATAATGGTTTTGTTGCCGGAGATTCCGGAACAATTCTTCGTACAACAAACGCCGGCGATTCGTGGACAATGCAGAACAGCACGACATTCAATACACTTCGTGGAATTTCTTTTGCAACTTTATCACAAGGATTAATCGTTGGTTCTTCCGGCACGATTGTAAAAACTACTGATGGAGGAACAACGTGGAATTTGCTTACGAGCGGAATTACGGCAAGGTTGAACTCCGTTGCTTATATCAATGCGGATACTGCAACTGCGGTAGGAACTGCGGGTGGAGGTGGAGGTACTGGTACTATCATTCGTACAACAAATGGAGGAACAACGTGGGCATTGCAAACCACGATTCTACAAAGTGCGTTGAATGGCGTTGCGTTCTATAATACGAACATCGGTTTTATTGCTGGCTCGAATAATCGTTTGTTGAGGACCATCAATGGAGGAACAACGTGGATTCGAGATACTGTACAAGGTTCGTGGAATGCAATTGCAAATATAGATTCTCTTACGTGTGTTGCTGTTGGACAAAATGGAGTAATCGTCAAAACAACGAACGGTTCTACTTGGAATTCGCAGACAAGCGGAGTTTCGAATCATTTAACGGGAGTTTCTTTTAAAGGAAATACTATAGGAACTGTAGTCGGTAGTTTAGGAATCGTTATTCGCACGTCAAACGGCGGTGATTCATGGATACAACAATCGCGCACTGTTACGACTTCGAATTTGTTCGGTGTTTTTTTTGTGAACAGAACAATCGGTTTTGTTGGCGTGAGATCTGGTGTAATGTTGAAAACAACAAACGGCGGTGATTCGTGGATACAACAATCCTACACCGCTCCCGGAATAGTGAGCTCCGTGTATTTTAATGACGAAAATATTGGTACTGCTGTAACCGATTCCGGCGCTATCATTCGTACGAATGATGGAGGAAATACTTGGCTGTTGCAACAAAGCAATACAACTTCAGTTCTGAATTTTGTACAATTTGTCAATGAAAATACTGGCGTTGTTGTTGGTTCAAACAGTACCATTCTGTTCACAACGAATGGCGGAGAAAACTGGATTCCTTCTGTCACTGGATTGAATAAAACATTTCGTTGCGCTTCATTTGTTTCAGAAAATCTGTGCATTGTTGTAGGCGATACAGGAACAATCATTCGAACGACCAATAAGGGTGAAACATGGATGAATCAACACTACAGCACTTCTAATTTTATGCGCGGGGTTCATTTTTCTAACGAACAAAATGGTGTTGTTGTTGGTTCATTTGGAATGATTATAAAAACTACGGATGGGGGAACTACCTGGAGTGAACCGAATAGCGGAACTCAAAACACTTTGCGAGCAATTTCTTTTTCTGATGAAGAGAATGGAACTGCAGTCGGCGAAAACGGTACAATTGTTTCGACAACAAATGGAGGAACTTCGTGGAGTATAATTGCAACTCCAACGATAAACAGATTAAGCGGCATATCAATGACATCTGCAGCAACGGGAACAATTGTTGGAAACAATGGAACCATATTACGAACGCAGAGTTCAGTTTTTCCTCCAGATACTCCTTCGTTACTTTCACCCGAAAACAATGCGACGAATCAATCCATTACTCCTCTTGTAAATTGGAATGCTGTTACAGGAGCAACTTCGTATCGCTTGCAAGTTGCGAAAGATTCCCTCTTTGCAAATGTAGTAACGGATAAATCGAATATACAAGGAACATTGTTTGAACTCAGTTCACTGAATAGTTTTACAAAGTACTTTTGGCGAGTGAGAGCAAAAAATAATGAAGGAGTTAGCGAATTTTCCGATACGTGGAATTTTACAACGCGGCAAGTTGCAGTTCCATCTGTTCCTACGTTGATTTCTCCAGAAAACGGTGCAGTGAATCAGGAAATTACCCTTATCGCAACTTGGAATGCTTCAGATAGTGCAATCGTTTATCGTCTTCAAGTTGCAAAAGATTCACTTTTTGAAACGATAGTTGTTGATATTTCTGAAATTGAAAATACTTCAAAAGAAATTGGTCCTCTTTCAAGCAACACAAAATATTTTTGGAGAGTAAGCGCGCAGAATGTCGGAGGAAGCAGTGAGTTTTCAGAGAAATGGAATTTCACGACAAAATTTATTGCTCCATCAAATGCTCCAACATTAGTTTCTCCCGAAAATAATGCAACGGAAATTTCAACAAAAGTTGTTTTGGTTTGGAATTATTCACAAGGTGCAGATAATTACGGTGTTCAAGTTGCAACCGATTCACTGTTTGAAAATTTGATTGTGAATGATTCTACAGTAACGGATACGACGAAAAAAGTTACACTTGCTAGTTTAACAACGTATTATTGGAGAGTAGATGCACGAAATGCAGGAGGCAACAGTGCGTATTCCAATATATGGAGTTTTACAACAGTATTTGTTCCTATTCCATCTGTGCCTGTTTTAATGTATCCACAAAATAATTCCGTACATCAACCTCGTATCATTGCGCTTGAATGGGAACCTTCTTTGAATGCAGAAACATACCTTTTGCAAATTGCAACGGATTCGTTGTTTGAAGTAATGGTGCTTGAAGATTCAACGATTGTTGAAACAACAAAAGAAGTAGAATTACTTGGCATAACGAAATATTATTGGAGAGTTCGAGCAAAAAATGTCGGCGGAATTAGTAATTTTTCCGATGTATGGAATTTTACTACGATTATTGCTCCGCCAACAGTTCCGCAACTTGTTTCTCCGCAAAACAATGCTACCAATGTTTCGCTTGTAATAAATCTGCGATGGCGAAAAACAGAACGCACAGAAACGTATCGTCTTCAACTTTCCACCGATTCGCTATTTGAAACATTCGTTGTAGATGATTCCACCCTTGTTGATACTCTGCGAGAAGTCGGTCCGCTTGCTTATAACACTCGATATTTTTGGAGAGTTAGTGCGAAAAATTTCGGAGGAACAAGCGAGTTTTCAAACGTTCGAAGATTCTCAACTGTTATTTCTCCTCCTCCTGCACCAACATTACTTACACCGGAAAACGGCGCAACAAATCTTCCGCAATCAATTTTATTTACGTGGAATCTCGTTGGCGGAACTGGATTTGTTATTTACCATTTGCAACTTTCCATAGATTCGCTTTTTGCAACGTATGTTGTGAACGATTCGAATATTTTTGGAAATACACAGCTACAAGTGAATGGTTTGCAAGGTTCGACACAGTATTATTGGCGTGTGAGAGCAAGAAACAATAGTGGTTACGGAGAATTTTCAACTGTTTGGAATTTTTCAACCGCAACAATACCACCATTGCCACCAGTACTCTTGTTTCCATTCAACGGTTCGCAAAATATTCCGAGAGAAGTATTAGTACGATGGAGAAGTTCGCTCAATGCAGAATTGTATCATTTACAAATTGCGTTGGATACTGCGTTTGAGAATTTTGTTGTCAATGATACAAGTATTGCTGATACGATGAAACTCGTTGGTCCACTTCAATTTTTTACAAAACATTATTGGCGTGTTCGAGCAAAAAATAACACTGGATACGGCGATTGGTCGTTGCGAAGGAGTTTTACAACGCTCATTCAGGTTCCACAGCAAGTAATGTTACTCGCACCTGAACATAATGCCACAATCAGCAGCGATAGTATAATTTTCCGTTGGAATAAAAGTTTTCCAGAAGTTAATCATTACGGCATTGTCATCGCGCTCGATACTGCTTTTGCAAATATCGTGTATGCGGATACATCGGTTCTCGATACACAGAAAGTTGTACGCGGGCTTATAAACGACCGAAGATATTGGTGGAAAGTCAGCGCGCATAATATTACCGGTTGGGGACAATTTAGCGAGATACGGAAATTTACGCTGTTTATTTCCGGGGTAGCAGAACTTGGCGGAATTCCCAAAGTATTTTCTCTTGAACAAAATTATCCAAATCCGTTCAATCCTTCAACGATTATCGAATTTCATTTACCACAACAAGGCTTTGTTACACTCAATGTATTTGATGTTCTTGGAAACAACATATCAACGCTGCTCCATCAGGAATTTTCGGCAGGAAATTTTGCATACGAATGGAATGCAAGTGATGTTCCGAGCGGAATATATTTTTATCGCATAAGTGTTGCACATGAAAATCATTTGCAATATAGCAAGACGAATAAACTTATACTTCTAAAATAAAGAGGAAATACAAAATCAGTTTGATAGAAAATCCCACTACTGAAAATGTGTGTGGGATTTTTTTTACGGAGAAAAAGGATAGAAAAAAAATAGTAAAAGAAGTCTTTACAAAAGATAGAGTGAAGTTGTTGAGAGGAGATTGCTTCGCATCGCTCATAATAACCGTTTCTATTTTAGGACTTTGCAAAACATTTTACAAACGAGTGATTCTTTTAAATTTCTGCAAGAATATTTTTCAAAGAAAATTTTCTTCTTATTTTCACGAACAAATTTTCAATGGATATTGTTTCTGAAATAATTTCTGCGCTTGAATCGGAAGAAACAATAATTCTTGCAACAATTATTTCGCTTCCGGTTCTACTCCTGCGTCGTCTTGTTCCAAAATGTTGGTTAAGCAAAACGGAAATTCTTCTCTTGGCACAATCGGAGGCGGATGTATGGAAGGAGAAGTTCTATTGCATGCGCAGCGATTGTTCGAAACAAACAAAGCAGAAATTCTAACCTTTCACTTAAACGAAGATGACATTGAGCATGGTTTGATATGCGGAGGAAGTTTGGATGTATTTCTCGAACCGATTTCGTGCAAACAAATTATTCTTTTCAAAAAAATTCTTTCAATGCAAAATAATGGAAATGATTGTATCCTTGCAACATTGCTTTCTAACGAAGGGAAAATTATTTTCAAAAACATTGTTCCAAACTCTTCGGGAAGTAGTAACGTATTGGAGAAATGGAGAAGCGAATTAGCACTATTCAGTGTTCCGACACCGCATTCATTGAAAAAAGAAATTGAAAAAGTATTTCGTAGAAACGAAACACACAGAATAAAAACAGAAACCGGCGAATGGATTCTTGAGCCGATTCAGGGAACGCCGCAACTAATTATTTTTGGCGGAGGACACGTATCAAAATATATTTCAAAAACTGCGGCGATGTGTGGGTTCCATGTTTCCATCATTGATGACAGAGAAAAATTTGCGAACGTTGAGCGATTTCCCGAAGCGAAAAAAGTATTCACATTAGACTTTGAGAACGGTTTTAAAAAAATTGCAGTTAAAAAATCATCATACATTGTTATCGTAACACGCGGACATCAATACGATGAAACCGTATTGGAGCAAGCGTTAAAAACGAACGTTTCGTATGTTGGAATGATAGGAAGTAAACGTAAAGTGCTTGTGACGTTCGAGCATTTACTTTCCAAAGGGATTTCACTTGAACAATTGAAACGTGTTTACTCGCCGATAGGAATTGAAATCGGCGCAACTACAGTAGAAGAAATTGCCGTTAGTGTTGTTGCAGAATTAATTCGTGTTCGTAAAGGGAAGCGTTTTCCGCTTCAACATAAATTGCAAATGATGGAAGATACGTTTGTGCATTTACAAAAATAAACCTTGCAATGAACGTTGCGGCAATTATTCTTTCTGCAGGAACATCACGACGAATGGGACAACCGAAAGCATTGATGAAATTGAATGGAAAAACATTTCTTCAGCAAATCATAGATGTACTTTCCGCAACTTCAATTTCTAATATCACTGTAGTATTGGGAAGTTCTGCTCAACAAATATGCGCATCGCTTGGTGATTTTTGCGGGAAAATAATTATCAACGAACATTGGCAGCAAGGTCAACTTAGTTCCGTTATTGCGGGAATTGATTCTCTCGGTGAAAATTTTGTTGATGCGATAATGCTTTGTCCCGTTGACCATCCGTTGATTTCTGAAAATGTTATACAAGAATTATTGTGTGCATTCGAGACGACGAAGAAAAAAATTATTCTTCCAAAATATTGCGGACGTCGTGGACATCCTATAATTTTTTCGCGCGATATATTTTCGGAAATAAGAAACGCACCAACAGAAATTGGCGCACGTTCCGTTCTCCACAAATTTCCGAATGAGATTTGCGAAGTTCAGACAAACGAAGAATGTGTACTAGCCAACATTGATACAAGAGAAGATTACGAAAAGTATATTGCAAACACACACAATGCTGAATTTTGAAGAAGCAAAAAAAACAATACTTAATTTAGTGCATCCTTTTGGAATAGTTACACTTCCATTCAACGAAGCGCGAAATTATTTTCTTGCCGAAGATATTGCAGCAGAAGAGAATGTTCCTGCGTTTGATAACAGTGCAATGGATGGATTTGCTGTTCATTCGGAAGATGTAAAAAATGTTCCAATTGAAATGAAAATTTCTGGTGAAGTTTCAGCCGGGAATGTGTCTGAAATTGAATTGAATCGCGGTGAAGCTATTGCAATTTTTACTGGCGCAAGAATTCCTCAAGGATGCGATGCGGTTGTTCAGCAGGAATGGACTGAAAAAATTGACGAATTATATGTAAGGATTTTACAAACCGTGAAGCCGCGACAAAATATTCGTTTCGTTGCGGAAGATATAACGAAAGGTGAAATTATTTTGCATCATGGACAGCGAATAAATGCAGTTGAAATCGGTGTGCTTGCTTCTTTGGGTAAAAAAAATGTGTGTGTGCATCGTTCACTTCGTTGTGCAATTCTTTCAACGGGAAATGAATTGATAAATATTGATGAAGAAATACATGACGGGAAAATTCGCAATAGTAACGAATGTGTTTTGGAAGCGATGCTTCGAGAACACCAATGTGAAGTTGTAAATTTAGGAATTGCAAAAGATAACATTGAAGAGTTGCGAACAAAAATTTCCGAAGGATTGAAACACGATGTATTTATTACGAGCGGAGGAGTTTCTGTTGGGAAATATGATTTCGTAGCGGAAGCATTACGACAACTTGGAGTTGAAATATTCTTTTCCGGTGTAAATATAAAACCCGGTAAACCATTTCTCTTTGGCTTATACAATTCAAATCCAGTGTTTGGACTTCCGGGAAATCCTGTTTCGGCAATGATGACGTTTTTGCAATTTGTAAAACCAGCATTGTTGAAAATGCAGGGTTCGTTAATTTCAAAACTCGAATCGCATTATACGTTGAGTGCAGTAATGGAAAACGAATACAGAAAAAATGATTTCAAACGTCATTTTGTACGAGGAGTTGTTCAGCAAAAGAATGGAAAATATTTTGTTCGCACATTAGAAAATCAATCATCAAACTCAATATCATCAATGGCAAGAGCAAATTGTATTATTATTGTTCCAGAAGAAACACAACGAATTTGTATCGGGAGTACAGTGGAAATAGAAATGTTATGATTACTGTAAAAGTAAAATTGTTTGCGATGATTCGCGACTTGTTCTGTGCAGATGAAATGCAATTTTCCATCGAAGAAAAAACATCAGTGGAAAAAATTTTGGAACTATTGAGTGAAAAAAATAATCGTATTGAAGAATGGAAACCATTTCTCCGAATTGCAGTGAATTGTGAATACGTTACTTTTGATTGTTTGTTACGCAATAACGATGAAGTTGCAATTATTCCCCCCGTGAGCGGTGGATAAGTATATTGAAGATTGTAGCGATGATAGAAATTGTTGAAAGAAAAATTGATGTGCACGCCGTTATCAGAAGTGTAGAAGATGATTCAGCAGGAGCGATTGATGTATTTATCGGCTCAACGCGAAATATTTCCGATGGGAAAAATGTGTTGTTTCTGGAATATGAAGCATACGTTTCGATGGCGAAAAAAATGATGGAAGAAATTTCCGCCGCAATATTTGCGAAGTGGGATGTAAAAAAAATATCTCTTGTTCATCGCATCGGAAAAGTGCCGATTGGTGATGCAAGTGTTGTACTCGCCGTTTCTTCTGCGCATCGGAGCGAAGCATTTGAAGCATGCAGGTACGCAATTGATATGTTGAAAAAAAATGTTCCGATTTGGAAAAAAGAGTTTTTTGACAACGGTGAAATTTGGGTGGATGGAAATAATTAGAACAGAATAATTTGAACGTGGTAGTTAAAGATAACAATAGGTAATTATTATGCGCGATGTTTCTTCAAAGTCAAATTCATTACGAACGGCAAAGGCGACTGCGACGCTGAATATTTCTATATCAACAGCGGAAGCAATACAAAACGGAAATGTTCCGAAAGCAAATCCGATTGAAGTTGCGCGCGTTGCGGGAATTCAGGCGGCGAAAAATACGAGTGTAATTATTCCCTATTGTCATCAGGTTCCGCTTGACAATGTTCAAATAGATATTATTGTAGATACGAATTCAATTTCAATTTTCTCCGAAGTGAAAGCAATATGGAAAACTGGGGTGGAAATGGAAGCGTTATGTGCGGTATCGGCAACGGCATTAACATTGTACGATATGCTGAAACCTATTGACGAAACAATGGAAATTGTATCCATTCAATTGTTGGATAAGAAAGGCGGAAAATCCAACATCAGTGAACACGGCGAAGGATTATCTGCGGCAGTAATTGTGCTGAGTGATTCTGTGCGCGAAGGATTGAAAGAAGATGTTTCGGGAAAGATACTTGTCGAGAAACTTCAGCAGCACAAGTTGAGAGTTGCACATTACATTATTTTACCCGATGAAAAAAAGGAAATCGAAAATGAACTGAAGCGACTTTCTGATTCAGAAAAAATTGACGTTGTAATTACTACCGGCGGAACGGGAATTTCAACTCGTGATGTTACTCCTGAAGCAACACTTTCTGTCATTGAACAACGATTGGTGGGAATGGAGGAAACGTTGCGAAGTTACGGACAACAGCGATATTACTTTGCTATGTTTTCACGCTGTGTTGTTGGAAAACGAGGAACAACGCTCATCATAAATCTTCCCGGTTCAACACAAAGTGTGGAAGATGGTATCCATGCGTTGTTTCCGCATGTGTTTCATTTTTTTCGAATGATAAAAAACGAACGTCACGACAATAACTGATTTGAGAAGTGATATCAAAAACTCCCATTACCAACAACGCACTGTTTCGCAAAATGTTGAGATAAAATTTTGCAGGTGTTACGTTTGTAATTATTTGTAATCACCACGGCATACTGCGAATCGGAAACATAAATCCCGAAAGCAAAATTATCTGGAGCATCGAAAGCAGCGACGCGAGTTGAAATGCGACTTGCTGCGAATCCGAAATTGCCGAAACCCAAAGCCCGATGCTCAATGCTGCAATAATGAAAACGAGTGTTGTAAAAAAAAGTAATAGCAAACTTCATTGCTTCACATCGAAATTGATATGGTCAACAGAAAAAAAATTGCAGAAGCATTTGATGAGGTTGTGAACGTGGATAGCGTGTTCGTGCATTGCCTTTTAAAAACTTTGCAATTAAAATATTTTGCTTCTCATTCTTAAATCGGAAAGAGTTACTGCGCTTTCGATTGAATCATCGGGAACAAGTAAGTATTCCCATTTTTGATTGGAATGAGAGGAAACTACTTTACACCATTCTATTGTTTATTTTGCTTTTATATTCGCATTAGAGTATTCATTATCAAACTCTCCACGCTCCTTTACTTCGATGAGAGAAATTGTGTTGTTGGAAATAAAAATGAAATCTGGAAAATGTTTTCCTGCGAGAGTATTGATAGAAAATTGACTTGAAGGGTTTCGCATCAATAATTCACAACTCTCTCTATCAAGGATTTTTGCAACAAGAAGTTCCGGCGTACTGTTAAATCGTATTTCTCTGTATAAACTTTTTTTCCATCCAACTGCGAGTCTTTTTTCATCGCGTTTCCATACATCGAGTTTATCTTGTTCTACAAATTTTTCATCCTATGGAACACTATAAATCACTGGTGTAAATGTAAATGATTCTGTTTCTTCGGGAAGCACCGTAAGGATGGAAGCGGATTTTTTCATTGCCTCCTCAAGTTGAATTTTTATTTCTTCAGAAATTGTATCTCCAACCGCTTCACAAACCTTTCGTATTTCCTCCTCTGTTTTTGCATTCAATAGATTAAAGAATTCACGAAATACACGCTCTGATTCAGGTATTTCACCACCAACTTCACTTATTTCTTTTGTCAATAAAATTGCATTCACGGCGTTTGATATATTCACATACAGCGTTTCGTTTTCCTCAAAGTATATATCTCCGTTCACAACAACAGAAACGGTTTTTATTGTATCCCCGCTGTAAAATGTGAGTGAGCCGTTCGTTGAAATATAATCTGTTCCAAAAATTACAGTTCCATTTGCGGAAGCATAATTTACTGTAACGGTTTGTCCGCTTGCAGGAAGTAGTTTTACCGTAAACGTTGCAGAAGGAGAACCACTGTTGCCTTCAAAAACACTTATATCTGCGATTGAAAGAGAACTTGTTTTTGAAGATGAGAGAGAATTACTTGCAGTATTTACACGTTGCGCATTCACTTTAAAGTGGAACAAAATGCAAATGAAAAGGATAAAAAAAGTAAGAAATGATTTTGAAAAAATGGGCTTCATACAATTACCTCGAGTTAATAACAAATTATGAATATTACATTTATTAGTGCTGAAAATTTTCGCGCTTAATATAAATAAAACTTATGCAATTTCTCAATGCTTCAAAAAATATTATTTTTTTCATAGAACTGATTACGAATTTTCAAACAATTTATTTCTACACACTTTTCCCGCACAACAAATTTTTCCTATCTTTTGCCCAATATTTTTTTAAAAACAGTGAATATTTCTAAAGCAGATTTAGTTACCCGCGTCGCCAACGGTACCGGAGTTACAAAATTAGAAACCGAAGCGATCGTTGACGGTTTTTTAGAATCAATCAAGGATACACTGATAGACGGAAGCAATATTGAAATCCGCGGATTCGGAAGTTTTAAAGTCGTACTGCGTAAACCGCGTGTTGGTCGCAATCCAAAAACGGGTATCAAAGTTCCCATTGATGAACAATTTACTCCGTTTTTTAAAGTGTCAAAAGATTTTAAAACTGCAGTCAATGCAAATTTGAAAAAGAAAGTAAGCCGTTGACTACACAAGAAAAATGTTCGCAATGCAATGCAACATTAACAGGTGCCGATAAATATTGTCCCGAGTGCGGCAACAAGATTGATTGGGGAAAAAAGGGCAGCGACGATTTATACAATTTTTTTTCCAAGAAAGAAAATCTTCCCCAAAAGAAAACACGCGGAGGAAAATTCGTCTGCGATTTTTGCGGATATTCGAATAGTAAAAACGCATCCTATTGTGAAGGTTGTGGAGCAATTCTCTCTGTCGCACATTCTGCCGATGCGGACATAGCGGAAGAAGTAGAATTATTGTTCAATCAACCGCAGGTAAAACAGGCAGAACCAAAATTGCCCGAGGAAATTTCTTTGCAAAAACAAAAAACTGTTTTCAATGAAAAACACCAGGAGCAGAAAATCGAAGCGCCAAAAATCTCTTCAGAAGTAGAAGAAAAAATTCCATCATACACCTTTGAACACAAATCGGAAAAGAAGCCAACGTACATTCCTCATGAAAAACCGAAAGTAGTGGAAGAATCGGTTATAAAAGAACAAGTGAACGTGAAGACAAGAAAAAAAATTGATTTGTGGAAAATCTATCTCGCGTTTGTTGTGTTATTTTTGTTTGCATTGTTGTTTTTTACTTTTTATAGTGAAAAGAAAGCAGTCGTTCCGCAGACTCAACAACAATCTGAACCAGAACTTCAGCATTTGCAGCAATTAGAGGAGGAAATGAAAGCGCATCCGAATGACGCAGAAGCGGTTTTGCATTATGCAAATGCGCTTCACGATGCAAGAATGTTCCCCCGCGCAATAGAACAATACATCAACTATCTTTCAATGAATCCCAAGAACGCAGATGCATTAGTGGATTTAGGTATTTGTTATTTCGAAACGAACAATGCAACAACCGCAATTACGAATATGAAAAAAGCAATTGCCATTCAACCGAAGCATCAAAAAGCGCATTTCAACATTGGGATTATTTCTTTGAACATAGGGGATATGAATACAGCAAAGGATTATTTTCAGAAAGCGGCACAACTAGATGAAAATTCGGAAACGGGAAAGCGTGCGAACGAATTTTTACAAACTCATTTTAAGTAATAATTTTAACTTTAATTAGAAAGAAAAAAAATGCCTTGCGGAAAAAAACGTAAACGACATAAAATGTCAACGCATAAGCGAAAAAAACGTTTGCGAAAGAATCGGCACAAGAAACGAAACCGATAATGTTGAACGAGTTATGATATATGAGATGTGCGTATAACAAACGCATATCTCATATTTTCTATACTTCGATGATGAAACGGAAATCGTTGATTGTTGTTTATTTCTATAGTATGTTTAGAAAACAATATTTCGCCGAGTTGGAGTTCGTACGTTCATAATCAGATAAATCGTTTTAGATAGAACACTTATCGGGCAAATACAACTGTTTTTTCAACGATACGCGGAAGCGCTATATCATTTAATTGATATTGATTTTAACGATATGTATTCGTTTGAGATATCTTCCGTGCGATTTTTCTGCCGCAATTCAAATGTTTTCGTACAATACAATAACGGCAATTGAAATGCTTCGTTGGAAATTGCTTTAGCGATAGAAAGTTTATCTATTACAATGAAATTGCACGACAACGATTGGTTACTGAAATAGAGTGCGTGGCTCTATCGTTATATTGCCGCTGTGCGTTAAAGATGAGCGGCAAAAAAAAATAAGATAGGCAATTACAAAAGTCAACAGAGCGAACAGTGTGTTTCTGGTACACTGCGTGGGTGAATGCCGGAAAAACCACAGTTGCACAAAAAAATAAATTTTTAAAAATGAACAAGTGTTTTTTGTTAGTTTGTTTTTAATTTTTAAGAGAAGTTTGTATAATTAACCCAACATTTCGGAGAACAATTTATGTATCAAAATAAAAAAGAAGGCCTGGGAAAAGGTCTGCTTCTAGGATTTCTTATCGGAGGAATTGCAGGAGCAATAACTGGATTATTACTTGCGCCAAAAACCGGGAGAGAACTTCGAAGCGATATTCAAAGAAAATCGGATGAAATAAAAGACGGTGCAAAAAAAATATTTACCGACACATCTTCCAAGATTCGAGGATTCGGAAAAACTGCTTACGAGCGAGGCGAAGAATTGTATGATACTGCTGGAGAAATTATTTCTGATACGATGGAACAAACATCGAAATTTTCCGATGCAGTCAAAGCAGGCTACGGAGCGTATAAAGAAGAACGAGACCGAGCATAAGCACTTTCTTTTATGACTGAAACTACACTTCTCATCATTGTTATTCTTTCGTCGCTTTGCGTTTCCGCTGCGAGTATTTACCTCGTGATGATTTTTTATCGGATGGAAAAAAGTTTAGACCACCTTGATAAAAAGGTAAGCGCACTCTGCGAACAAACATTTCCGATTCTTGAGAATTTGAATGCCATTACGACAAAAGTTCGAACAATTACTGATAACCTTAACGAACAACTCTCGATAGTGAAGGATTCTGTTGAAAGTTTTCGAATTGCGATGGATGAAATTATTGCGTTCAAACGGAAAGTGCAACATCGCATCGAAGAACCCGTTATGGATTCCGTTTCATTTGTAACAGCGTTCGTGAAAGGCATTAAAGCTTTTTTTGAAAGAATGAGAAGTTGAAAAAAATCCTCTTGACAATTTTTTCACAACGAAAGGAACAATATGTTGGCATTGTTCTTTTGCGCAACAGAATGCAGTAATTGGTTGCGTAACAAATTTCACTTCTAAGTTTTTTCCCTTTCGACAATTCGTACATTTCTACAAGTTTATTCAATTATTTAACACACATCCTACTATTTTTTATGAAAGAATTTTCCACTGAACAAATCAGAAATATAGCAGTTGCTGGGCACGGAGGTTCCGGAAAAACATCATTTACCGAAGCAATACTTTTTACTGCGGGCGCATCAACGCGTTTGGGAAAAGTCGAAGATGGTTCCACCCATTCCGATTATCGCGCCGACGAAATAGAACGAAAAATTTCTATCAACACTTCGTTATTGAATTGTGAATGGAACAATACAAAAATCAATATCCTCGATACTCCCGGATATACGGATTTCACGGGCGATGTAAAAGCATCAATGCGAGTTGCCGATACTGCAGTCATTGTACTCAAAGCATTTGAAGGAGTTGAAGTCGGAACGGAACTTGCGTGGAATTATACAAAGGAATATCAACTTCCAACAATTTTTGTCATCAATAAAATTGACGGCGAACACGTTGATTTGCCAAAGGTTTTGAAAATGGTTCACGACCGTTTTGGCGGAGATGTAACAGTTGTTGAAATCCCTCTTGTTACTGGTCCTAATTTTCACGGTGTTGTTGATATTCTCAAAATGAAAGCGTTGGAATATCAATCGGATAAAGGAAAATATGTTGAAAAAGAAATTCCTTCTGACCATTTGCAAGAAGCAAAATATTTACGCGAATCATTTATTGAAAAAATTGCAGAGAGCGACGAAAAACTGATAGAGAAATTTTTTGAACAAGGAACTTTGAGCGACGAGGAATTGCGCAACGGATTTCAAACAGCATTTTTCAACAGAAAAATATTTCCTTTGCTTTCTTGTTCTTCCACTAAAAATGTTGGTATCGCGGGCTTGTTAGATTTTCTTATTGAGTATGCACCGCATCCGGCACAACGCGATAAAACAAAAGCCAAATTTTCCGGAACAGAAAAAGAAATAATTATTCCGATGGAAAGTAAAGGAGAACCTGTTGGGTTTATTTTCAAAACTGTTTCAGAACCACACGTGGGCGAACTTTCATTCTTCAAAGTGTATTCCGGAACGTTTACCCATGGTTTGGATTTGGTAAATCAAAAAAACGGAAAACCGGAACGCCTCTCGCAACTGTACGTAATGAATGGAAAGGAAAGAAAAGAAGTTGGTCATGTGTTTGCTGGCGATTTAGCCGCAGTAGTAAAATTAAAAGATACGCATACAAACAACACTCTATCGAGCAAATCATTTTCTATTGTACTTCCACTCATACAATTTCCGGAACCGGTAATCAGTCAATCCATTACTGCAAAATCGAAAGGGGACGAAGATAAAATCGGAAACGCACTTCATCGTTTGCACGAAGAAGACCCGACATTTGTTGTTTCTCACGATCAGGAATTGGTGCAAACAATAATCAATGGACAAGGTGAATTGCATTTAACGATATTAGTGAAACGAATGAAAGACCGCTATGGAGTTGAAGTAGATATTCGTGAACCTCGTTATGCTTTCCGGGAACGCATACGTGGAACATCGCGCGTAAGTTATCGTCATAAAAAACAATCGGGCGGCGCAGGTCAATTCGGAGAAGTATATTTTCATATGGAAGCGTATCGTGAAGGCGCGCCATATCCATCGGATTTGACTATTCGCGGAAAGGAACTGGAAGATTTGCCGTGGGGAGGAAAACTCGAATTTGTGAACGCCATTGTTGGAGGAGCGGTTGATGCAAAATTTGTTCCAGCAGTAAAAAAAGGGATTATGGATATAATGACAAGCGGAGTTATTGCCGGATATCCGGTTTCTGATGTGCGTGTCATTTTACACGATGGGAAAATGCATCCCGTAGATTCGAATGAAAATGCGTTCAAAACTGCGGGTAAAATGGCGTTCAAAGATGGATTTTTACAGTCGAAACCTGTATTGTACGAACCGATTTATGAAATTGAAGTAACTGTTCCCGAAGAAAATATGGGTGATATCATGGGAGATATTTCAGGACGCAGGGGAAAAATTTTAGGAATGGATTCGAACGGAACGTATCAAATTGTCAAAGCATTAGTTCCGTTGAAAGAATTATACCGCTATTCGACAACAGTTCGTTCGATGACGCAGGGACGCGGAATTCATCGGCAGAAGTTTGCGCACTACGAAGAAATGCCTCGTGAAATTATGGAAAAAGTTATTACAGAAGCAAAACATAAAGTTGAAGAGGAATAGAATTTCGTTGTATATTTTCCATAGCGCATTAATATTGAAAATTGTTTGTATGAAAATTTTCCATCTAAAATCGAACAATTAAAATGGAACGACTTTGGTCTCCGTGGCGCTCAAAATACATTGCAACGTTTTCTGAAAAAAAAGAAAACAAGAAAGAATCGTGCGCAATGTGTGAAGCATATAAAGCGAACGACGATGATGAACGTCTTATCGCTTGGAGAGAACAACATTGTTTCGTCTTGATGAATTTGTTTCCGTATAACAGCGGGCATTTATTGATTGTACCATATAAACATACCGCAACAATCAGTAATCTCGATGAGAATGAGAGGAAGGAAATAATGCAATTGATATGCAACCTTTCCGAAGTACTGCGTTCCGTGATGCATGCTGAAGGATTAAATATCGGATGTAATGTTGGTCGTATTGCAGGTGCAGGAATTGAAAGCCATATTCATTTTCATATTGTTCCCCGATGGAACGGCGACACAAATTTTCTTCCGGTTTTTGCCGACACAAAAGTTATTTCAGAAGAAATGCATGGTACGATGGTGAAGTTACGGAGAGCATTTGGAGTGTGACGTAATATTCATTTCATAAAATTGGATGATACGCTAAACTCGAACCCACCCACGTTTTATTTTTGTTAAAATTTACTCCCATCATTTTTCCTTTGCTCATTCGAACAAGATTGTTCACGAGCAATGGTAGTTCTTTCCATACGAACATCATTCGTATTTCTGCTTTTGCACATCCGTCTGGAGTTTCTACGAGTTGTGCGTAGTCTATTTTTTTTTGTAAAATAAAATTTTGTTTATCAGGAATTCCGTCAAGAAGTTCTTTGGTAACATCAATTTCGACTCCAGCGCCTGCAAATGAATATAACGGCTTCAAAACGTACTGATGTAAATTTACCGGATACGTATGAAGGTCGTTCAAAAAAAACGAAGCAGGAGCGTACGCACTTTTGATGAACGGAAGAGAAAATTTGCTGATTCGGAAAAACCAATTCGGATGTCCAATCCATTCAACATCGAGTTCGTCGGTAAACTGGAAATTCAGTGAAAGGTTTTTTCGTTGAAGTTCGTCAAAGATAACGCGGTTGTAAATTTTTTCGATGAGAATTTCTTTTCCGTTTTCTTTGTAAAAAAGTTTTTTCCCTCGTTTGAAAATTTTCGTGATACATTTGCTTTTCACTCCCAGCATTGATTCTGTACACGCAAAATCAATGCGGGTTTTTTGACGTTCGGGTTCTATTTCGAGGAGAATAACATTTTCGGGAGAAGCGTTTCCGATAATAATTTCCTTGAGTAATTGAATATACGATGAGCCGTTGAAACCATTGAAATACGGTTCAAAATTATTCGGAACGAAAAAATGATTTCGTGTTACGGTATCAAGCAGCACCTGAAAACAATATAATGATGGAAAACCCTGCAGTTCTATGAGTTGCGGAATGAATGTTCCGTTTCCATCTTGAGAAATTGCAAAATCAATTTGCAGAAATGTTGGATGTTCCGTTTCATTCGGAACGACAAGATTTTTCGGAATTGCTTTTTTTGAATGTTCAAGATATTCGTTGGAAAATATGAACGAGATAATTTCGTTTGCTGCGAATACAAGTTGTCGTGTCAACGTTTCGGAAAGAAACAGCGGTGTTTCACACGAGCGAAAATCGGTGGGATATTTTTCCTTCGTGTTGAGTTCGTGCAGAAAAGCGTTATATGCTTGTTCGGTAAATTCTTCGTTGTATTTTTTTCTAAGTTCAGGAATCATCAATGCTTCAGTGAGAGATGAATAAAAGGAAATTGTTCTTCTTTACTCAAATAAGAAACGTGCCGTTTTTCATTACTTGTTCGCTATCCATCCAAATATCAAAACTGCGTCCAACGCAGTCAATATGCGTAGTAGAAACCCAAGTTGCGCCGGTGTGGTCGCCGTACGGATTTCCGAAAGCGATATGTACGCCGGGAATTTTTTCATCTTGTAAAATTTGACCGCTGATTTCTTGAACGGCGATATTTGTTCCGATAGCAAATTCGCCGACTCGGTTACTGTTTTCATCTGTTGAGACATATTCGGAAAATTCATCCAGGAGTTTTTTGTTTGTGCAACGCAAATTTTTAATTATGCTATTTTCAATATCAATGAAGAGCGGCGTTTCTTTTATGTCGCCAAAACGTGGACAAAGATAATCGCCAACGACGCCGTCAACAACAAATAATCCGTTCACCGTTGCAGGAGTAGTCAGAATTTCGCCGCCGGGTAAATTTCCCCATTTTTCTGTTGTAATAATACCGCTTGTTTTCAACCATTTGAGCGAAGGAGAAAATTCTGCAATAATATTTGTACCTCCTTTTGAACGGGCGCGAATCATTTTTGCTTTTCGCGCTTTTTCAACAAGGATAGTGCTGATTGCATCAACATTGTGAAAATCTGCACGCATTCCTTCACACATAATTTTTTTGGTAATATTTACCATGTGTGCGTGTCGAATTTTATATTTGTTCACAACGTTTGTCATTTGAATGCGCGAGCCGAGTTCTCCCGATTGTGCTACACACGCAAAGATACTCACGTGCGATTTTGCAAGGTCGTCAAGAATAATTTGCGGCATATCATTGAGAGGACGTTGCGCATAATTTTCCAGAACAAACAGAGAAAATTCTGAGCCAACGTTGATGATTTCGTGCACTAACGAAGCGGCAATTTCAAAACATTCGTTGTCGGTGATGATTGTAACTCGCTCATTGCGTTGTAAGCGCAAACAAGTACCGATGGCATTATGTGCGCCGAGTGAAAGTTCGGAATCAAAAATATTATCTTGCGGCGTATTTGTATTGTTGTATTGCGGCATAAATTATTGTAAACCAATGTGTGTTTCTGAAATAATATAATCAACAACTTTTTTGACATCTTGTGTTTTGTTCCACACATCAAGTTGTCTATCGGCGCCGGTTCCCATTGCGGCGATGTTCATGAGGTAATTCACATCGTTGCGGCAATCAAGTTCGTCAACCACATCGTCAACAAATTCAATCAGTTCCATCATCAATAATTTTGCATCCACTTCTTCTTGCTTTCCCAAATCAATAAGTTTTCCTTGGATACCATATCGAGCGGCGCGCCATTTATTTTCATTGAGTAAAATTCTTCGGTATAAACGAAAACCGAGATTTGCTTTGATGAGTTTGTATAATTTTGCTGTGATTGCCTGAGCAGTTGCCGCAAGAGCAATAGTTTCATCAACGCGCATTGGTAAATCGAAGACGCGATATTCAATGGTATCAAAAAACGGATGAATGCGCACATCCCACCAAATTTTTTTAGGATTGTCAATACAGTTCAATTTGATGAGCCAACTGATATAATTATCGTATTCCGAAAGACTCACAAAATGGTCGGGAATTCCTGTACGCGGAAATCGTTCGAAAATTTTTGTGCGATACGATTTAAATCCTGTATTTCTTCCGAGCCAAAAAGGAGAGTTCGTAGAAAATGCGAGAAGGTGCGGAAGAAAATAACGCGCGGCATTCATAATGTTAATGGCAATTTCGCGATTTGGAAGCCCAACGTGAACATGAAGTCCGAAAATTAAATTTGCGCGCGCGACATCCTGCATATCATCTACAATAGTTTTGTAACGCGGATGTTCAGTAATTTTTTGTTTTGACCAATGAGAAAAAGGATGTGTTCCTGCCGCCGCTATGCGTAATCCGCTTTCTTTTGCAAGTTGTGCAAGTGTACTTCGAAGTTGAATTACTTCTTTGCGAGCGGCTGTAATGTTTTCGCAAATGTTTGTTCCAACTTCAACGACGGATTGATGCATTTCCGGTTTTACTTGTTCCAAAAGCACACGTTTTCCTTGTTCGAGAATTTGATTGATGTGGGAACGCAATTCTCGCGTTTCCGGATCAACGATTTGAAATTCTTCTTCTATTCCGAGTGTGAATAATTTTTTTTCTGACATAGTTTTATCAATAATAGAATTTTTATTATCTCATTACCACAAGTTTCTTCATACTTACCAAATCTACTTGCGCAGACTTTCAACAACGCATCGGTAACGCCAACGTCGTCGGCAGTAAGTGCAATTGTTGCAGAGTCGAGTGTGGTTATTGTGAGTGTTTTGGATGAATCGTATCTCGTGTTTCCCCGCAATCGGTATGCTTTGTAGGTATAGGTGCGTCCGCGGAAAAGTGTTGTATCGAGGAGGAGCGTATCTTGTGCAACGAGCGTATCGGTAATAAAGTGTACGCCATTTTTAAAGAGAGAAAAACTTCTCGGCGGTTTTGTCTCTGTAAAATGTAATCGCAATACTATTCTTGTAATACCAATACTTTCAGTAGATATGCTTACCGTCGGTATATACTCCGGCATAGGAGGAATTTCTCTGCATTTCAATAAAAGCAAAAGAATAATCACTCCAGTATAGACAATTCGGAGAAACACCAAAAATATTTTTTTTGGAATATTCATTCTGTGATACAATACATATCACTTCTTTTTGTTTTTTACCGGTTTTTTCGTTGTAGTTGTTTTCACTGATGTCGAATACGTTTTCACAAATTCTCCCCACGAAAGATTATTTTTTCCTTCGATATGCTCTTTTGCTTTTCTTATACACATATTCGCAACTGCTTCAACAATCCACGCAAAATTTTCTTTGCCAACGGAATGAACATCGGCATCGGGAGCAGGATTGCAAAAATCTATTGCGTACGGTATACCATCGCGAACCGCAAATTCAACAGTATTGAGATCGTATCCGAGCCAGTGATTCAATTGTACAACATACTGTTCTATCAATTCGAGTAATTTTTTTTCTATGGGTTTTGGATTGCGAACATAGCGAAGATGATGCGGTTCTTTTGGCGCATACTGCATAATATGAACATCGCGTTGGTCAACACAGTAGCAACGGAAATAATCCGTAAAATCAATTTCTTCCTGCAACATCATTACGAGTTGTCCAGTTTGATTATATGCTTCAAAAAATTCTTCACTGGATTTTACATTGTACACGTGCTTCCATCCGCCGCCTGCAAACGGTTTGAAGAATGCGGGAAATCCAACATAGTTGAACATCGCTTCCCAATCGAGCGGAAATGCAAGGTTGCGAAATGATTGTTCCGTTGTATCTTGCGGATGATGATGTGAAGGAAGTATCACTGTTTTCGGAACGGGGACAGCGATTTTTGTTGCAAGACAGTTATTGAAAAATTTATCATCGGCGCTCCACCAAAATGGATTGTTGATAACGGCAGTTCCGCACATCGCCGCATTTTTTAAGTACGCGCGATAGAAAGGAACATCTTGTGAAATTCTGTCTACAATGACTGCGTATTCTGTTGTATCACCTTGGAATACTTTATCAATGCGAACAAATTCAGCAACGATGCCTTTTTCATTTTTTGAATTGATTCGTTCAACCAATGCCGGGGGAAATGTATTTTCTTGTCCAAAGAGAATTCCAATTTTTTTCATACTGAGTAATTGAGGTAAGTGAATAAATTAATTAAATATGTAATAATAAAAACCTTATTGTCGTTCGCAAATTTGTGAAACATATTGTTCAAACATTATTTTCCACCAATGCCAATCGTGCCCGAATCCTTGTCGGTCATCGAGCCAGTGTGGGACGTTGAGTGTGTCTAAGATGGCAGAAAGTTGTGCATTATCGTTACGACAAATATCTGTTTCACCGGTTCCTAAAATAATGTTCATCTCGCGGAATTTGTTTAAATACCATTCGTCCCGTAAGTTTGGAAGATAATCTGGTGGACTGTTGTAATAACAATTATCATCGTAATAATTTCCGATAAATTGTTTAATGTTAAACGCTCCTCCGAGACTAAACATATATCCGATATGCGCAGGATGTCGGAATGCAATATTTGCAGCATGAAATCCTCCAAAACTACACCCACTAACTCCTACTTTTGAAAATCCGGTTTCTTGAATTGTCGGGAAAATTACTTCGTTTAATATCAGTTGTTCATACGCAACGTGGTTTTGAACTTTCTCAAACGGATGAATTTCATTGTTGTACCAACTGGTTGCATCATAACTATCGGGAGTGTAAATTTGGACTTGTCCATTTTCGACATAGCGTTTCACGCATTCAATCAAACCGAAATCTCGGTATTGAAAGTAACTTCCTTTGGAGGTTGGAAATATTATTATCGGAAATCCAGATTCTCCGAACACAAGCATATCGAAATTTTTTCCGATAGAGTTTGAGAACCATTGACGATGTTCTTCTTTCATCGAGACAGGAGCAAAGATTGTGAATACATAAAAAAGTTTTGCAAAATTTTGTTTGCTAATATAGAAATTCTTTCATAGCAAGAAAAGTACAGCGACGCTCAGGGAAAAACATTAACCAATCAAAACAAATATTTCTTCGGAAGAATTATCACTATTCCCGCTGCTAAAATTCCTCCTAACGTATCTGCAAGAAAATCGTACAACTCCGGCGAACGTCCAGGCACAAACATTTGGTGAATTTCATCCGATGCGCCGTACAGCATTACATAGAGAACAGCGAAAAGCAATGCGTACTTTTTTAACGTCGTATTCCATTCTTGAAATAAAAATGCTCTCGCAGATAACATTCCTAAAACAAAGAATACCCCGAAGTGCAAAAGTTTGTCAAAACTAAAAAATTGAAATGGAAATTTTATTCCCGGAATTGATGACATTGTAAAGATAAACAACGACCACACTATTGCCGGCAACTGATATCGCGCAAACGAAGGAAATTTTTTTTGTGATAGTTCGTTCACCATTCTACGTTCTGTCAACAATATGCATCGCCGATGAAAGCGAATCGCTGATATCCATTGCCATTATTGAACGCTTACCGAATTTCTCTTCTGCAATATCACCCGCAAGTCCGTGCAAATATGCGCTAATGATTGCAGAGCGTTGAAGTTTTTCTTCAAAGGAAATATTTTCCGATTTCATTTGTGCAAGTATTCCTGCAACCGTTCCCGTCAAAACATCGCCGCTTCCTGCTGTTGCCATTCCGGGATTTCCTGTGGAATTGAGAAAAACTTTTCCATTCGGTGCTGCAATCACAGTCGGATTTCCTTTCAATACTACAATTGCATTCAATTTCTTTGATGAACTTCTCGCAATTTCAACACGATGCGTTTCAATTTCTTCTGATGAAATTCCAAGCATACGAGAAAGTTCCCCGCTATGAGGAGTGAATATGCAATTCGTAATTTGTAATTCGTAATTCGTAATTGCAGAAAGCGCATCTGCATCAATCACCATCGGCTTTGTGCACGATGAAATTATTTCGGCAACAAGCGATTGTGTTTCTTTGTTTTGGGAAATTCCGGGACCGATAGCAACAACATCGCACCATTCAATTCGCTCAAGAATTTTTTCTTTTGCAGAAAGTGAAATTGTTCCTTCGCTTGTTTCATCGAGTGGTTCAAGCATTACTTCCGTAAGTTTTTTTACCAGCAACGGATAGAGTGATTTCACCGTTCCGAGAATTACTGCTCCTGCGCCTACTCTCATTGCGCTTGTTGCAGTCATAAACGCTGCCCCGGGAAATTGTTGCGAACCTGCAAGCACAAACACTTTTCCGACAGAATATTTATTTGCGTTTAGTTTTCGTTTCGGAAGAAAATCTTCAACATCATTTTTTTCAACAAGAAAAGTATAGCGTTTTTCTTTGAGGAATTTTTTCGGAATGGAAATATCTGCGACTTCAATTTTTCCAGAACATTCTTTGCCATCGTTCACAAGCAAACCGATTTTTTTTGCCGCCATTGTTACCGTGAGTTGTGCTTTCACGGCAACATTCGTTTTCATTCCGTTATCAGAATTTATTCCCGAAGGAATATCGAGAGCAACAATTGGCTTTTTACTTTCATTCATCCACTCGATAATTTCCGAATACGGTTTTCGCACTTCACAGGAAAATCCGGTTCCGAATAATGCATCAATAATGAAATCGCAACGCGGACAATTTTTTGAGAATGCTCTTTGTATTTCTCTGAAAGAAAAGAGCGAAGTGTTTTTTGTTTTCTTCTGAAGTTGAAGAACAATATCGAGATTGGTTTTTGCATCACCTTTGACATCGGATTTTTTTCCAACAAGGAGAATGTGAACATATCCTCCGCGATTGAATAAATGCCGCGCAACAACAAACCCATCGCCGCCGTTGTTTCCTTTTCCGCAAACGATGAGAAATGATTTTTCCGCAACACTTCCAAAATGTTTTTCCATTGAATCAACAACGCTTCGTCCTGCATTTTCCATCAACAATAATGAAGGAAGAGAATACTCTTCTCCTGCTTGTTTATCGCAGGAACGCATTTCGTCAGTTGAGAGAAGTATTTCCATTGTTTGATGTGGGATTTGCAGTTTGTGATTATGGGATATGCGTGTTAGAAATTCATTGAAGTAGTTCTCTCACATCACAAATCGCAAGTCGCATATCTCCAATCTTCTCGCTACCAACTTTTTGTAATCAAATTTGTCAGCAATGAAGGAAACATTCCGAAAATAATAACACCGATTGCGGCGAGAGAAATTGCGGCAAAAGAAATGCGCGAGGCGGAAACAATAAGTTCCGTTTCACTATTTTTGAAATACATCAGCACGACAATGCGCAAATAATAATATGCGGCTATTGCACTTGTAAGAACTCCGATAATTGCAAGCCACGTGAATCCACCGCTCACTGCGGCGGCAAACACATAATATTTTCCGAAGAAACCTGCGAATGGAGGAATACCGGAAAGCGAGAACATAAAAATCGCGAACATTGCCGCAAGCGCCGGTTGTTTTTGCGAAAAGCCCGCGTAATCATTGAGTGAAAGATTTGTTTCCTCAATTTGTTCAACGAGGGAAATTACTCCGAACGCGCCAAGATTCATCAATGTGTATGCGGCGAGATAAAATAAAATTCCCTGCACGCCGTATTGTGTTCCCGATGCAAGTCCCGCAAGCATATATCCTGCGTGGGCAATACTGCTGTACGCTAACATTCGTTTGATGTTCGTTTGAGAAATTGCAACAACATTTCCGAGAATCATCGAAGCGGCAGAAATAATTGCAAGCGCAAGAGAAAGTTTTTCGTGTGAAAAATTTTGCGATGTATGTCCGACGATGTTTGCAAATGCGAGGAGAAATCCTGAGAACGCTGCAGTTTTTCCCGTTGTTGCCATAAATGCAGTAACCGAAGTTGGCGCGCCTTCGTACACATCCGGCGCCCACATATGAAACGGAACAGCCGCTACTTTAAAAGCAAAACCGATAAGCAACAATCCGATACCGAGCCAAAATAACATAGAAGTTTGTAATGAATCGAGTTCGGAAATAATCATAGCGATGTTTGTTGTTCCCGATGAACCGTACAGTAATGCAATTCCGTAGAGAAGAAATCCTGTTGCAAATGCGCCAAGCAAAAAATATTTCAATGCAGATTCATTCGATGTCGTACGTTTGCGCAGAAATCCCGCAAGAACATAAAAACACACCGACATCAATTCTATTCCGATAAACATCATCATTAAATCGCCAGCGGAAGTGAGAAACATCATTCCTAATACTGCTGAAAGCAACAACGCATAATATTCTCCGAAGTGAATTTCTAATTTTTCCAAATACGAACGTGATAGTAATATCGTGAGAATAGTTCCGCAGAGTAAAACAAGTGTGCAGAATCGCGTGAAGCCATCTACAAGTACCATTCCATTGAAAACCGTTTGTTGCAGGGTTTGATTGAATGTAACAAAAAACGCTGCAAGTGTTCCAACAAGCGATACCCAAAAACTGATACGAGCGTTTTCTTTATACAGTGCATCAACGAGAATAATGAGAAGTGTAACGAGAGCAATGACAATCATCGGCAGAACGCCAACGAGATTTGCTGTAATATTCATAAAGTTGTTTTGACGAAAAAAATTATGGACAAAAATACAGAAATAGTAAAGTAAAATCAATGGAAGTGAAAGAAATAACGGATGGAGTTTCACGAGTGTTGTTCCTGTACCTATGGCTCGGAGAGCGTACAATCTGCACGAAATTTTTTTTGGAAGATTAAATCTGATTTGAGAGATGGAGTCCACCTTGTTTATTGAAAACTGTGAACTCATTAAAGTTTCTCGGCAATGACAAATAAAGGTGGACTCCATCTTGACACAATTTGATGCAAACAACATTTTGCTTTGCTCATAAAGATTTGTATTTTCTCCCCAACAATTTTTCAACAAACTTATGCAACAACTTTTAACAGTAGATATAGCACTCGATACATTATCCCAACTTTCGCTTGACGACCAAATTATGGTTTCGGAAATACTTGCGAAACGAGCCATAGAACAACGACGAAACGAATTAGCAGAATCCATACGCATTAGCAGAGAAGAATATGCTCAAGGAAAAACGGGAAGCGGCTCTGTTGATGATTTTCTTGCAAGCATGAAAGACTAATGCCAACGCTTCATTGGTCATCGCGGTATCAATCTGCGTTTCGGAAACGGACAAAACAAAACCCGAAACTCTACGACAAGATTGCTGACATTATGAGAAGATTAGAGCAAGACCCGTTTGCCGGGACACTCAAAACTCACAAACTGCACGGAAGATTTGAAGGTTCGTGGGCTTGTTCTGTCGAGTATGATTTAAGAATCGTTTTTGAGTTTAAGAAAAACCCGGATACACAACAAGACGATATTCTCCTTGTTGATATTGGCACGCACGATGAAGTATATTGACAAACAAATAATTGATGGAGAGTAAAACAATGAAGGCACATTACAACAACAACAAAAGTATAACACACAAAACCTCACATAAGGGACACGAACCTGTGAGATTTTTGCTTTTAGAGAGATGGAGTCCACCTTGTTTATAGAAAACTGTGAACTCATTAACGTTTCTCGGCAATGGCATGTAAAGGTGGACTCCATCTTTACAACAAGTTTTTTAATTAACAACGTAGGACAAGTTTCAAACTTGTCCTACAAACCAAACACTATTTTTTTACTCGGAGAAAAAACTCTGGAAAACAAACATTATTTTGTGTTGCCTTTGAACTTTAGTATTTTCATCCCAACAAATTTATTCAGAGAACGTTATGAACACGATTACGATACCCAAAAAATTTATACAGAACGATGAGTTAGTTATTCTTCCCCGAAAAAAATATGAGGAGTTTATCGCATTAGAAAAATACGCTCAACAATTACGAAGAGAAGAAGCAGATACCGACAAAGCGATTGAAGTGTATAAAAAAGAAAAACGGCTGGGAAAACTACAAACAATTTCTTCTCTTGAGGAATTAGAATGAAATGGTTATCCGTGTTTCGTCTCAATTTAAGAAAGCGTATCGAGCGTTGCCTTCAATGATAAAAGCGAAAGCAAAAGAACGCGAGAGTATCTTCCGCAACAATCCGTTTGACCCACAACTCGAAACGCATAAACTGCACGGGAAGTATAAAGAGTACTGGGCGTTCAGCGTTACGGGACACTACAGAATAATGTTCCGTTTTAATGATAATGAAACGGTGGATTTTATGAACATTGGAACGCATGATATTTATAAATAACAACCTCGCTCGGTAAAATATATCCGTGAGGTTTATTGCTTTAGAGAGATGGGGTCCACCTTGTTTATGGAAAACGGTGAACTCATTAACGTTTCTCGGCAATGACAAGTAAAGGTGGACTCCATCTTTACAACAAATTTTTTGAACACTATTTATTCACAGAACCAATAAGGAATTAATTATGCATTCATACTATTCATACACACTATCTCTACTTTTCTTCCTTCTTCCTTCATCCTTCTTACTTG